>NZ_JBLKRU010000006.1:189749-270128 GCF_047608185.1 Caballeronia eucalypticola | reverse complement strand
GGAGCTTCGAGCTCCTTGAAGGGTCGTTCTAGACCAGGACGTTGATAGGTCAGGTGTGGAAGTGCAGTAATGCATTAAGCTAACTGATACTAATTGCCCGTAAGGCTTGATCCTATAACCAGTGTGTGTCGGCAGCCGTTCGTGCTTCAGCACTTATGGATGCCCCATCCCGCGCAACGCGCGGGGTCTTAATGAGCGAAATGCTCACACACGCCAAGGTTGAGATCAGTGTTGTGCCTGATATAAGTAGTAGCAAACACAACCCTAAGCTTCACCAGTAACAACGAGGCACTCGCCAAAGAGTGAACTCGACTACTTCTTCCCCAGATTGGTTGTATCGACTCAACCCCGATACAACACCCCCTTTATGCCTGATGACCATAGCGAGTTGGTACCACCCCTTCCCATCCCGAACAGGACCGTGAAACGACTCCACGCCAATGATAGTGCGGATACCCGTGTGAAAGTAGGTAATCGTCAGGCTCCCCATGCGCTGCACCAAGCAACTCACCCGCTTGGCAGCTAAACAAAAACCCCACCCCATAAAGGTGGGGTTTTTGCGTTCGGACTCGGCTTCCAATGCATGTCGCCGGGACATCACTAAACAGCTGGAACACAAGCCGTTACTTCAAAAAAACACGCCCGCTTCAGCAGAGCGGGCGCATCGACATTCAACACGACTAACTCATTCAGCGCGTCGCTTGATCCGCTCCAGCGGCTAAGAACCTCTCCGCGAGCCGAACCCAATACGTAGATCCCACAGATAACAGCGCATCGTTGAAATCGTAGCTTGCGTTGTGAAGCGTGCAAGGCCCCAGCCCGTGCCCAGTGTCGCGATGTGAACCTTCGCCGTTCCCTAAAAACGCATAGCAACCTGGCTTCGCCAGCAGCATGAACGCAAAGTCTTCGGCGCCCATCGTTGGCTCGACGGTCGCGTTGACGTTTTTCTCTCCAACCACCTCCGTCATCACCGACGCCGCAAACTGCGTCTGCTCGGCGTCATTAATCGTCGGTGGATAGTTGCGATGAAAGTCGATGGAAACTTCGCACTCGTACGCCGCCGCAGTCGCCTCCGCAATCTTCCGCATCCGGTGCTCGATCAGATCGAGCGTCTCGACGGTAAATGTTCGCACCGTGCCACCGAGCCAAGCGTCATCGGGGACCACATTCGACGTGTCGCCAGCATGGATCTGCGTGATCGAAAGGACCGCGGTGTCGATCGGTTTCTTGTTTCGCGTGATGATCCCCTGCAGCCCATTGGCAATTTGAACTGCCGTGAAAACCGGGTCGCGTCCGCTGTGCGGCAACGCTGCATGTGAACCAATACCCTTGATATTGATGCGGAATTCATTGCTCGAAGCCATGATCGGGCCTGGCGTGACCCCGAACGATCCGGCGGGCATACCCGGCCAGTTGTGAATGCCGAACACGGCATCGACGGGAAATTGTTCGAACAGCCCGTCCTCGATCATCGCCTTGGCGCCGGCCCCGCCTTCCTCGGCCGGCTGGAAGATGAACACGATCGTGCCATCGAATTTGCCGAGCTCAGCAAGATGCTTCGCCGCGCCCAGCAACATGGCGGTATGGCCGTCGTGTCCGCACGCGTGCATGCGGCCTTCGTGCTGCGACCGGTGCCCAAACGTGTTGATTTCGGCGATGGGCAATGCATCCATGTCGGCACGCAGTCCCACGCATCGCTTGCTCGAACCGCGCTTCAACACCCCTACAACCCCGGTTTTTCCCATGCCACGATGAACTTCCAGGCCCCATCGTTCGAGATTTTCGGCAACTAGCTTTGCCGTGCCGACTTCTTCATAGCGCAACTCGGGATGCGCGTGGATCGTTCGTCGCAGCGCCTTGATTTCCTCATGCGACGCTTCGATTTCTGGAATCAGATTCATAAACTGCCCTCTGTCTTAAAAGATAACCTTGCGCGTGCTTTCGTCCGCGTCGATTGCACCATTCTACGCCCGCGATAATTTATCGAGATGCGAGACGGCGAGATCGGCCAACCGTAATAAAATCGTCGTATCTGTCCGCTTTTTGCACATTCCCACCGGATATCCGTATGAACGCTCCCGCCGAATTCGCCCGCGCTGTCTGCCCGCACGATTGTCCCGACACCTGTGCGATGCGCGTCACCGTGAAGGACGGCCGCGCGATCAAGGTGACCGGTGATCCCGATCATCCGCCCACGCAAGGCGTGCTTTGCACGAAGGTGTCGCGCTATGCCGAACGAACGCATCATCGGGATCGGTTGCTCACGCCCATGCGTCGCGTCGGTGCGAAGGGGGAGGGTCGTTTCGAAGCGGTGAGCTGGGACGACGCGTTGAAATTCGCTGCCGTGCGCCTGAATGAAATCGCGGCGCGCGCACCCGAAGCCATCTTGCCTTACAGCTACGCCGGCACCATGGGCCTGGTGCAGGGCGAAAGCATCGCTGCACGCTTCTTCAATGTGCTCGGCGCGTCGCGTCTGGACCGCACTATTTGCGCTGCAGCCGGCGCTGCGGGCTTGCGCTACACATACGGTGGCAGCCTCGGCATGCATACCGAGTATTTCGAGGAAAGCGAACTCATCCTGATTTGGGGCTCGAATTCGATCGCATCGAATCTGCACTTCTGGACGCGTGCGCAGGAAGCTAAGCGTCGCGGCGCGCGGTTGATTGCTATCGATCCGTATCGCTCGCTGACGGCTGAAAAATGCCATCAGCACATTGCGTTGAAACCCGGCACGGACGGTGCGCTGGCGCTTGGCATGATGAACGTGATGATCCGAGAAGGGTTGATCGATCAGGATTACATTGATGCCTACACGCTCGGCTACGACCAACTCAAGGCTCGCGCCGACGCTTATCCGTCGGCGCGTGTTGCGCAAATATGCGGGATCGACGAGCAGGTTGTGATCAATCTCGCGCGGGCTTTCGGATCGACGAAAAAAGCATCGATACGCCTCAACTACGGCATGCAGCGCGTGCGCGGCGGTGGCAATGCGGTCCGCGCTATTGCTTGCCTGCCTTCGCTCACGGGCGCATGGCGCGAGCGGTCGGGAGGCTTGTTGCTGTCGTCGTCGAGTTGGGCACCGGTCGATGTCAACGCGCTCGAACGGCCGGACTTGCTGCCGGGATGGCCATCGACATTGCCGCGCATGGTGAACATGAATGCTATTGGCGACGCGTTGCTGCACGCCGGCGACGCCAGCTTCGGTCCGAAAGTTGAGGCGCTGATCGTCTACAACTCGAACCCGGTCGCGGTCGCGCCCGATTCGTCGAAGGTCGCCGCTGGGTTCGCGCGCGAGGATCTGTTCACTATCGTGCTCGAGCATTTTCAGACCGATACCGCTGACTACGCCGACCTCATCTTTCCGGCGACCACGCAGTTGGAACATCTCGATGCCCACAAGTCATACGGCCATACGCATGTGATGGCGAACTTGCCGGCCATCGCTCCGGTCGGCGAGTCAAGGGCGAACACGGAGATTTTCCGCGGCTTGGCGAGAGCGATGGGGCTGGCGCATCCGGCGTTATTCGAAACCGATGAAGAGCTGGCATCGAAGGCATTCCGCTGGGACGATCCCGCGCTCGCCGGCGTGACCTGGGACACGCTGAAAACAAAGGGCTGGGCACAACTCAAGCTGGCTGAGGCGCCGTTTGCCGAAGGCGGTTTTCACACGCCATCGGGGAAGTGCGAATTTTTCAGCGAGCGTTTGCAACGTGCCGGGCTTGAGCCGGTGCCGGATTACCTGCCGCCGTACGAATCGGCCGAGTACGCGCCGACACTCGCCGCGCGTTTCCCACTCGCAATGATATCGCCGCCCGCGCGGAACTTCCTCAACAGCAGCTTCGTCAATGTGGAAAGCCTGCGATCAACGGAAGGAGAACCGCATCTCGACATGCATCCCGCCGATGCTCACGCCCGTCAAATCACCGAAGGTGAATTGGTCCGCGTATTCAACGATCGTGGTTCGATGCAGGCACGCGTGCGCGTCACCGATCGTGCGCGTGAAGGCGTCGTGGTGGGTTTGTCGGTATGGTGGAAGAAGCTCGCGCCGGATGGCTGCAACGCAAATCAGGTCACAAGCCAGGCGCTCACCGATCTCGGTGGGTCTGCGACATTTTATGACTGTCTCGTGGAGGTCGAGGCAGCTTACTAAGTCGAGAAAAATTGCGTGAAAGCCAGCAGGCGTAAGGGGAAGCAGGAACCGGTGAGATTGGAAGCTGGCGTCTAACCCGGTTGTCGGAATGCGACCGAGCGGATAGGATGCGCTACGGGCTATTTTCGCACGACCATTCTAAAATCATACAAAGGAGACGCCGTATGGAAAAAATTTGGCTGAAGTCTTATCCGGCAGGCGTGCCCGAGGAAATCGATGCATCTCAGTACAACTCGCTTTCCGACCTGCTGGAAGAAAGTTTTCGCGAACATCGCAGCAAACGCGCGTTTGTCTGCATGGGCAAGTCGATCACCTATGGTGAACTCGACACGCTGTCCAGCCGGCTAGCTGCATGGCTCCAGGCGCGTGGATTGAAGACCGGCGCGCGCGTCGCGATCATGATGCCGAACGTGTTGCAGTACCCGGTCGCGATCGCCGCCATTCTGCGAGCGGGTTATGTCGTAGTGAACGTGAATCCGCTCTATACGCCGCGTGAACTCGAACATCAGTTGAGGGATTCCGGAGCCGAGGCCATCGTCGTGCTCGAGAACTTCGCGCATACGGTGCAGGCCGTTGCGAAAAACACCGCGATCAAGCATGTGGTGGTTGCGTCGATGGGCGACCTGATGGGCGCGAAAGGCGTGATCGTCAACTTCGTCGTCCGGCGTGTGAAGAAGCTGGTGCCGGTATGGTCGCTTCCGGGCCACGTGAGTTTCAACGCGGCCCTTCGACAAGGTGCACGCGAAACGCTCAAACCCATCAAGCAAGGCCCCGAGGACATCGCTTTTCTCCAGTACACCGGTGGCACGACGGGCGTAGCGAAGGGCGCGATGCTGTTGCATCGGAACCTGATTGCGAACGTCTTGCAGTCCGAAGTCTGGCTCGAGCCCGGGCGCAAGAACCGGCCGGACATCGATCAGTTTGTGACCGTCGTGGCGCTGCCGCTTTATCACATCTTCGCGCTGACCGTTTGCGGCTTCCTGAGCTTGCGCACGGGCGGCATGGGCATCCTGATTCCGAATCCGCGCGATATCCCGGGCACGATCAAGGAGCTGAAGGGCTTCCAGATCAACACGTTTCCTGCCGTGAACACTCTGTACAACGCGCTGCTTAACAATCCGGAATTCGCCAAGCTCGACTTTTCCAAGCTGATCGCGGCAAACGGTGGCGGCATGGCCGTGCAAGAAGCCGTGGCGAGGCGATGGTTCGAGACAACGGGTTCGCCGATTATTGAAGGTTATGGGTTGTCCGAAACATCTCCGTGCGTGACGTGTAATCCGGTGACCGCGACGGAATACACCGGCACCATCGGCTTACCGTTCCCGTCGACCGAACTTACCATCCGCGACGACGACAACAACGACATGCCGCTTGGTCAGCCCGGCGAGATTTGCATTCGCGGTCCACAGGTCATGGCGGGCTACTGGAATCGTCCCGATGAGACGGCAAAGGTGATGACCTCCGACGGCTTCTTCAAGTCGGGTGATGTCGGCATCATGGATGAACGTGGATACGTGAAGATCGTGGACCGTAAGAAGGACATGATCCTGGTGTCGGGCTTCAACGTGTATCCGAACGAGATCGAAGATGTAGTGGCGAAGCTTCCGGGCGTGTTCGAAGTAGCGGCCGTCGGCGTGAAGGATGCGACCTCCGGTGAAGCGGTCAAACTGTTTGTTGTTCGCCGCGATCCGCATCTGACGGAAGCCGATGTGATGGCTTTCTGTAAGGAACGGCTGACCGGCTACAAGCGGCCACGCATGATCGAGTTCCGGACGGAGCTGCCAAAGAGCAATGTGGGCAAGATATTGCGCCGTGAGTTGCGTGACGGCAACGCCTGAGCACGGTTAAACCGTTGTAGAACGAAATAAATAGCAGGCCTTCGCATCACAGGATGTGGAGGCTTTTTTTTATCGTTCGCGCCGAAACCCTCAGGACCGGCACGAAAAAAAGCGCCCGAAGGCGCTTTTCAAGACAACTGTTTTATTAAGACTTATTAGAACTTATGACGAATACCAGCCAGTGCAGTGATCTGGTTTTGCGTCGACGACGGCGACAAGCCGTTGATGTTCGCTACAGCAGCCCTGCCAGTCGAATCCGTGCCGGACGCGTGCATGTAGATGCCATCGAGATACAAGTCGGTCGTCTTCGACAAGAAGTAGTCGATACCCACAACACCCTGGTTGTAGTTCGCGTTGTTCTGTCCGTAGCCGTGCGTGTAATCCCACGCGGCGCCAGCCAGAAGAGCCGGGGTGATCTGATACTTGAAGTTGACTTCGACGTTGTGGAACTTGCCCGCACCCGTGTAGCCATTTGGATTCAAGCCGATGCCGGCCGTCGAGCCAAGATTCTTGAACTGGATGTTGCTGTACGTCACGCCGACAGTCGCCGGGCCGAACACGTAAGCACCGCCAGCCGCGATCACTTGCTGCGTCTTCGCCGAGGCGTAGCCCGAGAAGATGCGGTTGGTGATGTTGTTCGAGCCGGCGGCCGTGGTAGCCGTGTTCGACGTCGTGTTATTGCCCCAGAACGAATAGTTCGGGTTCTTGATGTTCAAGTAGGCAGCGCCCAACGTGATCGGGCCTTGGGAGTAACCGATACCACCGGTCCAGATCTGGTTCTGGCTGAACTGACCAGCGATACCGCCAAGGCTGTAAGCACCGCCGAACGTCAGGCCGTTGTAGTTGGCACTCGCGTACTTGATCGAGTTGTTCATGTGGTTGGTGTTGTTCATGTCGTCCATGTCGCCTGCGTGGGCGGCATAGAACGTTGCCCACTGGCTGGCAACTTCAAGCGGATCGACATAATCAACCACGGAGTCGTATTGGCGACCCAGCGTAACCGTACCGTACTGCGACGACAGGCCAACGTAAGCCTGACGGCCGAACTCACTGCCGCCCTGACCGAGCTTGCCGCTATAGATGTTGAAGCCATTCTCCAACACGAAGATTGCCTTCAGGCCACCGCCCAGGTCTTCCGTGCCGCGCAGGCCCCAGCGATCGCCTTGGACGTTGCCGCTGGTTGCCTGATAGAGGTGCTTACCGCCAGTATTGTTGACGTACTGGAAGCCGGCGTCGACGATACCGTACAACGTCACGCTGCTCTGGGCGTGCGCGGCACCTGCGAACGTGCCAAGCGCAGCCAGAGCGAGAAGCGACTTTTTCATTGATGATCTCCAAAGGGGGTTGAAACTGTTTGGCAAGGTCACTGTTCTAGCGCCAGTGTGTTGACGTCCCTGCCGGTACTTCAAGATTGAAGTTGAACGTAATGTAACAAAGAGACTTTTGGCGACAAAGGAAAAGCGGACGCTTCATTACGCGCATGTGACGTTTACGCAACATGCGGTAAAATCAGGGTTTTCGGCCCATTTGCGACCCGTATTTGCCCTAATTACACGTTTCCAAGAGTGGGTAATTTGTTAGTTGGACGATCGGTCTCCGCCTATGCAAGATCGCTCAGGAGATCGAAACAGGAGTTATGAAATGACACTCGATGAACTGATCTCTGAGTTCGATCGTGGACTGCGGTCGATGACTGGCGTATCCCAGATGTCACGTCCCATACCGGAGGCGCCTCCGGTTCAGACGGACAGCGTTGAGTCGCTCGCCGACGACGCTGATACATCGCTGAGCGCGGAAGAGAAGGCTCACTCGGCAGCGTTGATGCGCGTGAATCACGTGGGCGAGGTGTGTGCTCAGGCGCTGTATCAAGCGCAAAAACTCGCGACCAACTCGACGACCTTGAAGCGCGGCTTCGAGGACGCGGCGCGCGAGGAAGAAGATCATCTCGCGTGGACCATGCAGCGTTTGCGTGACCTCGACTCGCGGCCAAGCCTGCTCAATCCCTTGTGGTACACCGGATCACTGGCGCTGGGTTTTATCGCGGGCAGGTTTGGCGACCGCGTCAGTCTCGGATTCATGGCGGAAACTGAACGTCAGGTAGAGAAGCACTTGAACAGCCACATGACGAGTCTGCCGGCGAACGATCACGCATCGCGGGCGATCGTCGAGCAAATGCGCACCGATGAAGCCGCGCATGCCGTCGCGGCCATCAACGCGGGCGGCGTCGAGTTGCCGTTTCCGGTGCGTGCGCTGATGCGCGCGACATCGAAGGTCATGACCCGCACGGCGTACTATATTTAATCTGTCACGCATCTCGCCGATCTGGCGGGATGCGATCTCAACTTCCCTCCCGTTTTTCACGTTCCATCTGACCCGTAATACTCGTGCGGGCCTTCACAACCAAAACCATTCCCGCTTTTCATCTGTCATTTCACGTATCACCTTCACATTCGCTACTACGTCATTCATTCATAACGCTTTTCGAAATTTCAGCCTACTTTAGCGGTCTGCGCTAAGTCATTGTTCTAACAAACAAAATTAGTCAAAAAACGCCAGATCGTATTGACCGGCGAAATCCGTTCCTCTACAGTGGGAAATGGTGTGAGAAAGTGTATTTTTGTGTGATTCAACGCTCACTTTCAGGCATATTCCAACAAAGGTGTGACGCGCCGCGGTGGCGCGAAGAGGAGAGGGCGAGTGTTCCAAGGGGCTTCGGCGCTATCACTCGATGCGAAAGGACGGATGTCTGTCCCATCTCGCTATCGGGAAGCGCTGCAAGGACAGGCAGAAGGCCGGGTTACGCTCACCAAGAGCCCGGATGGATGCCTGTTGCTCTTTCCTCGCCCTGAGTGGGAAATCTTTCGTTCGAAAATCGCTGCACTCCCTATGGACGCAATCTGGGTTCGCCGGATTTATCTCGGCAACGCCATGGATGTCGAGCTCGATAGCGCCGGACGGGTATTGGTATCGCCGGAATTGCGCGCGGCGGCATCTCTGACTAAAGAAGTGACGCTGCTTGGCATGGGCAATTACCTGGAAGTGTGGGACGCGGTGACTTACACCGAGAAGGAAAAAGCGGCAATGGCGCAAGGCATGCCCGACGCGCTGAAGAATTTTACGTTTTGACGCGGCGCTAAAAGAACATGGCCCCTGCGATGAAAAACGAATTGCAGCATCGCACGGTGCTGCTGGATGAGGCGGTGGATGCGCTCGTCACACGTGTGGACGGTACTTATATAGATGGAACGTTTGGACGCGGCGGCCATAGCCGTCTGATCCTGACGAAGCTGGCGGAAGCGGGGCGCCTGATTGCCTTCGACAAAGACCCGTTGGCTATTGCCACAGCAGCGCAGATTCAGGATTCACGGTTTTCCATAGTGCATGAAAGTTTCGCCTCGTTAGCCGATGCCGCTGCCGAGCGAGGAGTAGGGAAAGTGTCGGGCGTATTGCTGGATCTGGGGGTGTCGTCGCCACAAGTGGACGACCCGGATCGCGGCTTCAGCTTCAGGGCCGACGGCCCGCTCGACATGCGGATGGACCCGAGCCGTGGCGAATCTGCTGCGGAATGGCTGGCGCGGGCAACGGTGCAGGAATTGACGGAGGTGATTAAAGATTATGGGGAAGAACGGTTTGCTTTTCAGATTGCAAAGGCGCTTGTTGCTCGCCGGGCAGAGTCCGATCGTCTTGGGCCTCTCGTCACCACGGGCGAGCTTGCCCAAATCGTGGGTCATGTCGTCAAAACCCGTGAGAAGGGTAAGGATCCGGCAACCCGCACCTTTCAGGCTATACGGATTCACATCAATCAAGAGCTTGCGGAGCTGCAAGTAGTTCTGGACGCAGCATTGGCGTTGTTGGAGCAAGGGGGGCGCCTCGTCGTGATCAGCTTTCATTCGCTCGAGGACCGGATCGTCAAACGTTTCATGCAGGCCCACGCAAGCGGGCCTGCGATCGACCGCCGCCTGCCGATCCGCGCCGCCGATCTGCCCAGTCCGCCGCTCAAGCTGATTGGCCGTGTCTTTGCGTCCGACGCTGAAGTCTCGGCGAACCCGCGCGCGCGTTCCGCTGTCATGCGCATTGCCGAGCGGGTTACTGCGCAGGCTTCCGGGACGGCGCCATGAACCGTCTCAACATCTTCCTCTTGATCGTTGTCCTCGGCTGCGCGCTGTCGGCGGTGAGCGCCTCGAACAAGCAAAGGCAGATTTTCATCAATGTGCAAAGGGCTCAGTCGGAAGAGCGCCAGTTGCAGCAGGATTTTTCTCAGCTTCAATATCAGCAGAGCGCGTTGTCGAAAACGTCGCGTATCGAGCAGTTGGCCACTACCTCTCTCAAGATGCTGCCCGTCACCACGGGCCGTACGCAATATCTGAACTATGACCCGACGACGTCGAAGGCAACGGACGCGCCGTTGCCTGCGCCCGTCCCGGCGTCGGCTCCTCCCGCACGCGGGGTGAAACGATGAAACCGTCGCCAAAGAAGAACAAGGGCGTCGCCTTCACGCCCAATCCCATTCTCACGGTGCGCCTCCCCATGTGGCGCTCGAAGCTCGTCGTGTTCATGTTGTTCATGGCGTTCGTCGCGCTGGCGGGACGCGCGTTCTGGATCCAGGGTCCGGGCAACGCATTCTTCAAGAAGCAGGGTGAAAGCCGCTATCAGCGCACGCTCGAAATGCCAGCCACGCGCGGCCAGATCAAGGACCGCAACGGCCTCGTGCTCGCCACCAGTTTGCCGGTGAAGGCGATCTGGGCAATCCCCGAAGCCGTGCCCGATGACCTCGGCGCGGAGAAACTCGGCCAGCTCGCCACGCTGCTCGACATGTCGCCGAAGGAATTGCGCGCGAAGCTCTCCATGGACAAAACCTTTGTCTATGTGAAGCGCCAGGTGCCCATGGAAGTCGCGCAAAAAGTCACGGCCCTCGATATTCCCGGCATTTATTCGCGCGGGGAATACAAGCGCTTTTATCCGGAAGGCGAGATCACCGCGCATCTGATCGGCTTTACTAATATTGAAGACAAGGGTCAGGAAGGCGTCGAACTCGGCGATCAGGGCGTGCTTGCCGGTACGCCGGGCATGCGTCGCGTGATCAAGGACCGGATGGGGCACATTGTCGAGGACGTGGACGAGCAGGTCGTGCCGCATAACGGCGACGACGTGGAATTGTCGATCGACAGCAAGATCCAGTACATCGCGTACACGAACCTGAAAGCGGCCGTGGAGAAGTTCAAGGCGAAGGCGGGCGCGGCGATCGTGATCGACGTGAAGACCGGCGAAGTGCTTGCGCTCGTCAACTACCCGACCTACAACCCCAACGACCGCTCGCGCATGACCGGCGAGCAGTTGCGCAACCGGATCATGACGGACACGTTCGAGCCGGGCTCGATCATGAAGCCGTTTACCGTTTCGCTGGCACTCGATCTGCATCGCGTCTCGCCGAATACGCTGGTCGATACGGGCGGTGGTTCGTTCGTGCTCGACGGCGCGCGCATCACCGACGACTCCGCGTTCGGCGTGTTGACCGTGGGTGGCGTGATCCAGAAGTCGAGCAACATCGGCGCGACCAAGATCGCGATGCAGTTGAAGCCTGAAGAGATGTGGAACATGTATACGAGCATCGGGCTCGGACAAGCGCCGAAGGTGGGTTTCCCGGGCGCGGTGTCGGGTCGGCTGCGTCCGTGGAAAAGCTGGCGCCGGATCGAACAGGCGACCATGTCGTATGGCTATGGTTTGTCAGCGTCGCTGTTCCAGTTGGCCCGTGCCTACACGGCAATCGCGCATGACGGACAAGTGTTGCCCGTCTCCATTTTCCGCACGCCGGGCGACGCTGCAGTGACGGGTCCGCAAGTGTTTTCGCCGACCACAGCCCGCGAAGTGCGCGCCATGCTGGAAACGGTGACCGCGAAGGGCGGCACGTCGCCGGACGCAGCGGTGCCGGGGTATCGCGTGGGCGGAAAGTCGGGTACGGCGTACAAGCACGCAGGACGTGGTTACGATAAATCGCGGTATCGCGCATCGTTTGTCGGCATGGGACCCATGCCTGATCCGCGCATCGTGGTGGCGGTTTCTGTCGATGAACCGACGGCCGGCAGTCACTTTGGCGGCCAGGTGTCAGGTCCGGTGTTCTCGGCAATCGCCGGCGACACCTTGCGTTCGCTGAACATTCCGCCCGACATGGCGGTGAAGCAGATGGTGGTGTCCGATGACCCCGCCTCCAGCACGCCCGCCACCGACATCAAGAAGCCGAACGCGACGAACACGAACGCGAACCAGCCGAAGAAGCTGAAGGTATCGACGAATCCGAAGAATCACCCGGGAGTCGTTCGATGAGCGGTCTGGATCTGGTCAAGCAGCAGGCGCAGATCGCGAAGGCGGTTGAGTGGCTGCGTGCGCACGCGGATGCCAGCGCGCAATTGCACGCCGACTCGCGCTCGCTGAAACCGGGTGATGTGTTTTTTGCCTATGCGGTGGATGGTGCGGACAGCCGTCCTTTTATCGATGCCGCGCTCGCAAATGGCGCCGCTGCCGTGCTGTATCAGCCGGAGAATTTCACCGGCAAGCCGGATGCGTCACGTACGTTGGCGGTCAAGGTGCTGAATGAACTCGCCGGGCCGATTGCGTCGGCGTGGTACGGCGAACCCACGGAATCCATGCTGGTCGCGGGCGTGACCGGAACGAACGGCAAGACGTCGTGCAGCCATTGGCTGGCAGCGGCGCTGTCGGCGTTGGGAGCGCCCTGTGCGGTGGTCGGGACGCTCGGAAGCGGCATGCCCGGCAAGCTCGTGCATTCCGGTTTTACAACGCCCGACGCACCGCAATTGCAACGCACGTTTGCCCAGTTCAAGACTGACGGCGCGAAGGCCGTGGCGATGGAAGTTTCGTCGCATGCGCTGCATCAAGGGCGCGTGAACGGCACGAAGTTCGACATCGCCATCTTCACGAACCTGACGCAGGATCACCTGGACTATCACGGCACGTTCGCCGCGTACGAAGGGGCGAAGGCGAAGCTGTTCGCGTGGCCGGCGTTGAAAGCAGCCGTCATCAATCGTGACGACGCGGCTGGTCAGCGTTTGATTACATCGTGTCACGGCAGGACGCGAACGATTGCGTATGGAATCGCTGAAAACGCCACGGGCGCTGAAGTAAAAGCCGACGCGTTGCTGCTTGCCAGTAACGTGCGCGCGACCGCGACGGGCACGGCGTTTCACTTGAGTTCCGACTGGGGCGATGCCGATGTGGAAGTCGCGACGCTTGGCGAGTTCAACGTGAGCAACCTGCTCGGCGTGCTCGGCGCTTTGCTGGCAGCGCACATTCCGCTCGATGCCGCGCTCGCGCAGATCGCGAAGCTCGAACCAGTGAACGGACGCATGCAACGTCTCGGCGGCCGTTTGCAGAACGACGAGCCGTTGGTCGTCATCGATTACGCGCATACGCCGGACGCACTCGAGAAAACGCTGGCAGCGCTGCGGCCAATCGCCGAAACGCGTGGCGGCCAGCTGATCTGCATGTTCGGCTGCGGCGGCGATCGTGACGCGACCAAGCGTCCGCTGATGGGTGCTATCGCGGAGAAGAATGCGGATCACGTCGTCATCACCAGCGACAACCCGCGCGGAGAAGATCCGCTTGCGATCATCGATCAGGTTGCTGCGGGCTTTCAGGACGCGTCGAAGGCGCGCCGCATAGAAGACCGCGCGAGCGCGATCCTTCAGGCGATCCGCACCGCGGCGCGTGAGGACGTGGTCGTGCTGGCGGGCAAGGGCCACGAAGCGACTCAGGAAATCATGGGAAAGAAGCGCGCATTCTCCGATCAGGATCACGCGCGCCTGGCGCTTGCCGCTCGCGCCACGCAAGCACGCGGAGGTGGCGAATGACGCTCTTCACTCTACGCGATGCCGCGTTGCAGATTCCGGGCGCGATAGTTATCGGCGATGAAAACATCATGTTCGATCGGGTATCCACAGATAGCCGCACGGCCGGTCCGGGCGATCTGTTCATCGCGATCAAGGGCGATCGTTTCGATGCCCACAACTTCCTGCCGCAAGTCGCTCAGCGCGGTATTGCGGCGGTGTTGGTCACGCGCACGCCGGACGATTTTCAGGTGCCCGCGATCAAGGTCAAGGACACGCGCGAGGCGCTCGGCGCATTGGCTCATGGCTGGCGCAAGCGTTTTACGATTCCGCTGATTGCAGTCACCGGCAGCAATGGGAAGACTACGGTCAAGGAAATGATCGCGTCGATTCTCGCGGCTGCTGTCGGCGAAAGTGCGCGGCTCGCGACGGCAGGCAATTTCAACAACGACATCGGCTTGCCGTTGACGTTGTTCCGTCTGAACGAAACGCACAAGTTGGCAGTCGTCGAGCTCGGCATGAATCATCCGGGCGAAACCGAAACGCTTGGCAAGATCGCCGCGCCGACGGTTGCTGTCGTCAACAACGCGCAGCGCGAGCACCAGGAATTCATGGCGACGGTGGAAGCGGTCGCGCTGGAGCATGCGTCGGTGATCCACGCGCTGGCCAACAACGGTACGGCCGTTTTCCCCGCCGACGACAAATACGCGAGCATCTGGCGCGTCGCCGCGACGGGTAATCCGATCCTGGATTTCGCGTTGCATACGGATGCATCGCAAACGCCAGCAGCCGTGACCGGCAAGCTCGTTGGCGCGACACTCAAGATCAACACGCCGCAAGGCGCGCTCGAAGTCGCGTTGCAAGTGCTCGGCGAACACAACGCGCGCAACGCGTTGGCGGCGACGGCGGCCGCTATTGCCGCGAACGTTTCCCTTGATGCCGTCAAGCGCGGGCTCGAAGCATTTCAGCCGGTCAAGGGCCGCCTGCAAGTCAAGCGCGCGGCGCTTAAACCGATCGAAGGCGCGACGGTTATCGACGATACGTACAACTCGAATCCCGACTCCATGCGTGCAGCTATTGACGTGCTCGCATCGCAACCATCGCCGCGTGTGCTGGTCATGGGCGACATGGGCGAAGTCGGCGATCAGGGCCCGGCGTTTCATCGCGAGGTGGGAACGTATGCAGCCGAACGCGGCATTGATGCGCTGTACGCACTCGGCGACGCAAGCATGGATTCGGCCAAAGTCTTCGGCACAGCAGCACAGCATTTCACCGATATCACCTCACTCATTGCAGCACTCACCGGCGCGGGCTTCGGACCCGACGCCACGTTTCTCGTGAAAGGTTCGCGCTTCATGCAGATGGAACGCGTGGTGGACGCCGTGACGAGTCCACACCAACCCGCAGCGGGCGTAATGCCCGCTGCGCACTGAAGAAGAAGGACCAGCATGCTACTCGCACTCGCGCAATGGCTTCAGAATGACGCCAGTTTTATGCGCGTGTTTACCTACCTCACGTTCCGCGCAGTCGGCGCGACGATCACGGCGTTGTTCGTCGGCCTCGTCTGCGGCCCGTGGGTGATCCGCAAATTGACCTCGCTGAAAGTAGGTCAGGCCGTCCGTACGAACGGCCCGCAAACGCATTTGGTGAAGTCCGGCACGCCGACCATGGGTGGCGTGCTGATCTTGTTGGGCATCGCGTTTTCCACGCTGCTGTGGGCTGACCTGACCAATCGCTTCGTGTGGATCGTGATGCTTGTCACGTTCGGCTACGGCGTGATCGGCTGGGTCGATGACTACCGCAAGGTCGTGCATAAAGATCCGCGCGGAATGTCGTCGCGGGAAAAGTATTTCTGGCAATCGGTGATCGGTTTGTTCGCCGCCGTGTATCTCGCGTTCAGCGTGTCCGAAGCAAACAACGCGCGCGTGTTCGACCTGTTCATGGCCTGGGTGCGAAGCGGTTTATCGATGGGCTTGCCCGCGCGCGCCGACCTGATGCTGCCGTTCCTCAAATCGATCAGCTATCCACTCGGCACGTGGGGCTTCATCGCGATGACGTACCTGGTGATCGTCGGCTCGAGCAACGCGGTGAATCTCACCGATGGCCTCGACGGTCTCGTCATCATGCCGGTCGTACTGGTGGGCGCGTCTCTTGGTGCGTTTGCTTATGTGATGGGCAGCTCGGTGTATTCGAAGTACTTGTTGTTCCCGCACATTCCCGGCGCGGGCGAATTGCTGATTTTTTGTTCTGCAATGGGAGGCGCGGGGCTCGCGTTTCTCTGGTACAACACGCACCCCGCGCAAGTCTTCATGGGCGATGTCGGCGCGCTGGCGCTGGGCGGCGCGCTTGGGACCATCGCCGTGATCGTGCGGCAGGAAGTCGTGCTGTTCATCATGGGCGGCGTGTTTGTCGCGGAAACGCTCTCCGTGATGATGCAGGTCAGCTATTTCAAGTACACGAAAAAACGCTTCGGCGAAGGGCGGCGCATCTTCAAGATGGCGCCGCTGCATCACCATTTCGAGTTGTCGGGATGGAAGGAAACGCAGGTTGTCGTGCGCTTCTGGATCATCACGCTGATGTTGTGTCTGTTTGGTTTGTCGACGCTGAAACTGCGTTGATTTTTAGTTGGCCGGGAAAAAGGTAAAGCGATGTTTGGCGAGAAGTTCTTTGATCGGCAGAGTCCGATGGTGCTTGTGCTGGGGCTCGGTGAATCCGGCCTGGCGATGACGCGATGGTGCGCGCGTCACGGGTGCCGTCTGCGCGTGGCCGATACCCGCGCCACGCCGCCGAACCTGTCCGAGCTCGCAGTGCATGGCATCGATGCAGAGTTTGTCGGTGGTGAATTCACGCCGGCGCTGCTTGATGGCGGTATCGAGATTGTTGCAATCAGCCCGGGACTGTCGCCTCTGGCTGATGATTTGAGGCCGCTCCTCGACGCCGCGCGGGAACGCGGCGTCCCTGTGTGGGGCGAGCTGGAATTGTTCGCGCAAGCGTTGAAGTCGCTTGGCGCGAACGGCTACGTGCCCAAGGTAATTGCTATTACGGGCACCAACGGCAAGACCACGACGACCGCGCTGACCGGGTTGTTGTGTGAACGTGCCGGCAAGACCGTGGCGGTGGCGGGAAACATCAGCCCGGCGATGCTGGACAAATTGAGTGAAGCAATCGACAACACCGCGTTGCCCGATGTCTGGGTGCTGGAGTTATCGAGTTTTCAGCTTGAGACAGCACACTCGTTCGCGCCGGACGCTGCTGCTGTGCTGAACATTACGCAAGATCATCTGGACTGGCATGGCGGCCTCGACGCCTACGTTGCTGCGAAGGGCCGCATCTTCGGTGAGAAGACCGTGCGCGTGTTGAATCGTGACGACGCGCGGACCATGGCGCTGGGATCGGGAAATCCCGCGCTGATGGTGACGTTTGGTCTGAACGAGCCGAAGCGTCTCGGCGATTACGGCCTGTTTCGCGAGAACGGTATCGCATGGCTCGCGCAAGGCAACGACCGCGATCTCAGCGATGAACCCGCGCCCGCGCGTCGTCGCAAAAGCGATATTGCTGCCGAGCCGAACGTGTATTCGAAGCGCCTGATGCCCGTCGATGCACTGCGCGTTCGTGGTCTGCATAACGCCGCGAATGCGCTGGCGGGTTTGGCGCTCACACGGGCCATCGATTTGCCTTTGGCATCGCTTCTTCACGGCTTGCGTGAATATCAGGGCGAGCCGCATCGCGTGGAAGTGATCGCGCAAATTGAAGGCATTGATTTCGTCGATGACAGCAAAGGCACGAACGTCGGCGCGACCGTCGCGGCGCTCGATGGCTTGGCGCAAAAGACGTTGTTGATCGCCGGTGGCGACGGCAAGGGCCAGGATTTTTCGCCGCTCGAAGCGCCCGTTGCGCGTTGGTGCCGGGCAGTGATGCTGATTGGCCGCGATGCGCCGCGTATTCGCGAAGCGCTCGCGGAAACGGACGTGCCCTTGCACGACCACGCGACGCTCGAAGCCGCGACGCAGGCGGCCGCAAAGCTGGCACAACCGGGCGATGCGGTATTGCTGTCGCCCGCGTGCGCGAGCTTCGACATGTTTAAAAACTACGCACATCGCGCCGATGTATTCCGGCAAGCGGTGGCTGATATTGCGGCAGAACGGGGAGTGATGCTATGAGCTGGTCCGAACGCTTTGGCTCAAAACTGACCGGTCAACGCAACGCCGTTGCCAACGACAGCGCCACGCTTGGCGGCCGCGCGTCGCGTACGGGCGGCGTGGGCTCGCTGGGTGGCATCGGTGCGCGCGTGGCGGAGCGGGCGAGTGGTATTTCGAGCGCGGTGAACGGCGTGACGCCCATTCGTTCGCGCATGCTCGACTATGACTACTCGCTGTTGTGGGTGACCATCGCGCTGCTCGGGATAGGGGTCGTGATGGTGTATTCAGCCTCCATCGCGATGCCTGATTCACCAAAATACGCGCAGTACAAAGACTACTTCTTCCTGGTGCGTCACCTTGTATCCATCGCGACAGCTGTCGTGGCGTCGATCATCGCGTTCAAGATTCCAGTGTCGACGTGGGACAAGTACGCGGCGAAGTTCTTCTTGGCGTCGCTGTTCCTGCTCGTGATCGTGCTGATTCCGCATATCGGCAAGGGCGTGAACGGCGCGCGTCGATGGATTCCGCTTGGCATTACGAACATGCAGCCGTCGGAAATCATGAAGCTCGCCGTAACTATTTACGCGGCCAACTACACGGTGCGTAAGCAGGAGTTCATGAACAGCATCGGCCGCGGCTTTTTACCGATGGCCGTCGCGGTAGGTTTCGTCGGCGCGTTGCTGCTGCTCGAACCGGACATGGGTGCGTTCATGGTGATCGCGGTCGTCGCCATGGGTGTGCTGTTCCTCGGCGGCGTGAACGCCAAGCTGTTCGGCGGCCTGGTGGCAACGGCCGTTGGCACGTTTGCATTGCTCGTGTGGGCATCGCCGTGGCGTCGTGAACGGATCTTCGCTTACCTCGATCCGTGGGACGACCGCTATGCACAGGGCAAGGCGTATCAGCTCACGCACTCGCTGATCGCGTTCGGCCGTGGCGAATGGTTTGGTGTGGGACTGGGCGGCAGTGTCGAGAAGCTCAACTATCTGCCGGAAGCGCACACCGACTTTATCCTCGCGGTGATCGGCGAAGAACTCGGCTTTGTCGGCGTGCTGGTCGTGATCCTGCTGTTCTATTGGATCGTGCGGCGCGCGTTTGAAATCGGCCGTCAGGCGCTCGCGCTCGACCGTACGTTTGCTGGTTTGATGGCGAAAGGAATCGGCCTGTGGTTCGGTGCGCAGACCTTCATCAACATGGGCGTAAACCTCGGTCTGTTGCCGACCAAAGGCCTGACCTTGCCGCTGGTGAGCTACGGCGGTTCGGGCATCTTGCTGAACTGCGTCGCGATCGCTGTGCTCATGCGCGTGGACTACGAAAACCGGGTGCTCATGCGTGGAGGAAAGGTATGACGGTTTCGACGTCATCGCGCGCAGGCACGCTGATGGTGATGGCCGGCGGCACCGGGGGACACGTGTTCCCGGGGCTCGCGGTCGCTCACTGGATGCAGGCGCGCGGCTGGCGTGTCGTGTGGCTCGGCAACGCTTCGGGCATGGAAGCGACGCTCGTGCCGAAGCACGGTATCGCGATGGAATTTGTGCGCTTTGGCGGCGTGCGCGGCAAAGGCATCAAAACGAAGCTGATGCTGCCCGTGAACCTGCTGCGCGCATGTTCGCAAAGCTTGCGCGCGCTGCGCACGGTGAAGCCGGACGTGGTGCTCGGCATGGGCGGATACATCACGTTTCCGGCGGGTTTGATGTCGAAGCTGAGCGGCACGCCGCTCGTGCTCCACGAACAGAATTCAATCGCGGGACTGGCTAACAAGGTGCTCGCGCATATCGCCAAACGCGTGCTGGTCGCGTTCCCGAACGCGCTGCCGAATGCTGAATGGACCGGAAATCCAATTCGTGCGGAACTTGCTGAGGCTTTGCCACCCAAAGAACGCTACGCCGCACGCAATGTCGATGCTAAAGCGCGTCTTAACGTTCTGGTCGTCGGGGGCAGTCTGGGTGCAGCCGCTTTGAATGAAACCGTACCGAAAGCGCTTGCGTTGCTCGATCCTGCGACGCGTCCGCGCGTCGTTCATCAAGCGGGCGCGAAGCATATCGATGCGTTGAAAGTGAACTATGCGGCAGCGGGTTTGACATCGGACGAAGACGTGCAGCTCGTGCCGTTTATCGACGATATGGCGAGCGCCTATGCCGCAGCGGATCTCGTGATTTGCCGCTCGGGTGCGATGACCGTATCGGAGATCGCGGCCGTTGGCGTGGCGGCGTTGTTCGTGCCGTTCCCCTTCGCTGTCGATGACCACCAGACCACCAACGCCGCGTTCCTCGCCAATGCGGGTGCGGCCCACTTAATACAACAGCGCGATTTGTCGGCGGAAAAACTCGCTGGCTGGTTGCGCGAACAGACTCGCGAGACGCTTGCCTCAATGGCCGGGAAAGCACGCGCTTTGGCGAAACCCGACGCGGCTGAACGCGTCGGCCGGGTCTGCGCCGATGTAGCCGGCTTGAGCGCGCTGATGCAAGCGCCGAAGGAAATCCAGCCATGAAACATATCGTCAAACACATTCACTTTGTCGGCATCGGCGGCGTGGGGATGAGCGGCATCGCGGAGGTGTTGCTCAACCTCGGCTATCAGGTCAGTGGTTCGGACCTGACGAGCAACGGCATAACCGATCGCCTCGCCACGCTGGGCGCACGCGTGGCGATTGGGCATCGTGAAGAGAACATCGACGGCGCGAATGCCGTGGTCGTGTCGACTGCTGTTCGCTCCGATAACCCCGAAGTGCTGGCCGCGCGCCATCGCCGCATTCCGATCGTGCCGCGCGCCGTGATGCTCGCGGAACTGATGCGCCTGAAGCAGGGCATCGCGATTGCCGGTACGCACGGCAAGACCACGACCACGTCGCTGGTCGCCAGCGTGCTGGCCGCGGGCGGACTCGATCCTACGTTCGTGATCGGCGGCCGTTTGATCAGCGCGGGCGCGAATGCGCGGCTCGGTACGGGCGATTTCATCGTGGCTGAAGCCGATGAATCGGACGCGTCGTTCCTGAATCTTTTCCCGGTGATCGAAGTCATCACGAACATCGATGCCGATCACATGGACACCTACGGCCACGACTTCGCGCGGCTGAAGCAGGCGTTTATCGAGTTTACGCATCGGCTGCCGTTCTACGGCATCGCAGTGCTGTGCGTCGATGATCCGAACGTGCGTGAAATCCTGCCGTTTGTATCGAAGCCGATCATCCGATACGGCCTGGGTGCCGAAGCGCAAGTGCGCGCGGTGAACGTGGAAGCGCACGACGGCAAGATGCATTTCACGGCGCTGCGTGAAGATGCAACGCCGTTGGACATCGTGCTGAACCTGCCGGGCACGCACAACGTGCAGAACGCTTTGGCCGCTATTGCAATTGCGACTGAACTTGAGGTCTCCGATGCCGATATCCAGAGGGCATTGCAAGAATTTACCGGTGTAGGCCGGCGTTTTCAGCGCTACGGCGAAGTGAAGGTGAAAGCGTCTGAAGGCGGCGCGTACACGCTGATTGATGACTACGGTCATCACCCGGTCGAGATGGCCGCGACGGTCGCGGCGGCGCGCGGTGCATTTCCGGGCCGTCGTCTTGTGCTCGCGTTCCAGCCGCATCGATACACGCGCACGCGCGATTGCTTCGAAGACTTCGTGCGGGTGTTGTCCACGGTCGACGCCCTCGTGCTCACCGACGTCTACGCGGCAGGCGAAGCGCCGATCGTCGCCGCCGATGGCCGCGCGTTGGCGCGTGCGATTCGCGTAGCGGGGAAAGTGGAGCCCGTGTTTGTGGAAACGGTGGACGAGATGCCGGACGCGATTGCCACGCTGGCGCGCAATGGCGATGTAGTGATCACGATGGGTGCGGGTTCTATCGGCAGCGTATGCGGCCGATTGACAACACAAGTTCAGGATTCGAAGGTTTTGAAATGACAAGCAACGTAATCGACCCGAAGGTGTTCGGCAAAGTGGCCGTGCTGCTTGGCGGGGAAACGGCTGAGCGCGAGGTATCGCTGAATTCGGGACGTCTGGTGCTGCAAGGATTACGCGATGCCGGCATCGATGCACATCCGTTCGATCCGGCGGAACGGCCCTTGGCCGAGTTGAAGTCCGAAGGGTTTGCGCGAGCGTTTATCGCGTTGCATGGCGGCTATGGCGAGAACGGCCAGTTGCAAGGCGCGCTCGATTTCTACGGCATCAAGTACACAGGTAGCGGTGTATTGGGCTCGGCACTCGGCCTCGATAAATTCCGCACGAAGCTGGTGTGGCAGCAAACCGGCGTGCCCACGCCGCCGTTTGAAGTCGTGATGCGCGGCGACGACTACGAAGACGCGGCGCAGCGGAGCATTGCGAGACTCGGTTTGCCGCTGTTCGTGAAGCCGGCGAGCGAAGGATCGAGCGTGGCCGTGATCAAGGTGAAGAGCGCGGAAACGATGGTGCCGGCGCTGATCGAAGCGGCGAAGTTCGACAAGGTCGTGCTGGTCGAGAAAAGCATTGAAGGCGGCGGTGAGTACACGTGCTGTATCGCGGGCGACCTGGACTTGCCGATCATCAAGATCGTGCCGGCCGGCGAGTTCTACGACTACAACGCGAAGTACATCGCCGACGACACGCAATACCCGATTCCCTGCGGTCTCACGCCTGCCGACGAAGCGCGCATGAAGCAGCTTTCGCGCCGCGCGTTCGACGTGCTCGGCTGCACGGACTGGGGCCGCGCCGATTTCATGATGGACGGCGACGGCAATCCGTACTTCCTGGAAGTGAACACGGCTCCGGGCATGACGGATCACTCGCTGCCGCCGAAAGCGGCGCGTGCGGTCGGCATCAGCTACAAGGATCTGGTGGTGAAAGTGTTGTCGTTGACATTGCAAGACTGAACTGAAGCAGACGAAATCGAACATGTGGAATAACGCTCGCCAGCTGAACCTCACGGCCAACGCACTGCACGTATTACTCGTGTTCGTGCTGCTTGGAGCCGCCGGTTACTGGGCGATCCAGCGGCCGGAGTTCCGCCTGCGCGAGATCCAGATTGACGGCGACACGTTGCACATCAATTCGCCGACTGTGCGTGCAAGCGTGGTGGGGCATTTGAAGGGCAACTACTTCACCGTCGATCTCGATGCAGCACGCACCGCGTTCGAACAAATGCCGTGGGTGCGCCACGCGAGCGTGCGGCGTGTGTGGCCGAATGCGCTGGCGGTGACGCTGGAAGAATTCAAGCCGCTCGGCACGTGGGGAACGGATCAACTGGTGAGCGTGGACGGGGACCTGTTCACGGCCAACCAGGGCGAGCTCGATGACGACCTGCCCGCGTTCGAAGGGCCGGATGGATCGGCGAAAGAAGTGGTGGCGCGCTATCACGATTTCACGAAGTGGTTTGCGCCGCTCGACGCGCATCCGGAAGAAGTCATCTTGTCGCCGCGATATGCGTGGACAGTGAAGCTTTCCAACGGCACGCAGATCGAATTGGGGCGCGAGCGCAATCAGGACACGTTGTTCGATCGCAGCAAACGGTTCGTGGCGGCGTGGCCGGCGGTGACGGGGCGGTGGGGAAATGACATCGAGTACGCGGATTTGCGCTATCCGAACGGCTTCGCAGTCAAGGCAGCCAACATGCGTTTTATCAGCGACACCGACAAAGCGAAGAAGTAAGCAGACATCACAGGCAATGAGCACCCTATGAGCAAAGACTACAAAGACTTGCTGGTCGCCCTCGACATCGGGACGTCGAAGGTGGTGGCTATCGTCGCCGAATTGAAAGGCGAAGGCCACTACGAGGTGATCGGGCTCGGCCAGAGCGATTCGAAGGGATTGAAGAAGGGCGTGGTGGTGAATATTGAAGCCACCGTCCAGTCAATCCAGCGCGCGCTCGAAGAAGCCGAACTGATGGCCGATTGCAAGATCACGAATGTGTTCACCGGCATCGCCGGCAGCCACATTCGCAGCTTCAATTCGAGCGGCATGGTTGCCATCAAGGACAAGGAAGTTACGCAGACCGATGTGGCGCGCGTGATCGAAACGGCCAAGGCAATCAACATCCCGACCGATCAGCAGGTGCTGCATATCCTGACGCAGGAATTCATCATCGACGGCCAGGAAGATGTGCGCGAGCCGATCGGCATGAGCGGCATCCGGCTGGAAGTGAAGGTGCACATCGTGACGGGCGCGGTGAGCGCGGCGCAGAACATCGTGAAGTGCGTGCGTCGATGCGGCCTCGAAGTGAACGACCTGATCTTGCAGCCGCTGGCTTCGTCGCTGGCGGTGCTGACGGAAGACGAGAAGGAACTTGGCGTGGTGCTGGTTGATATCGGTGGCGGCACGACCGACATCGCCATCTTCAGCGAAGGCGCGATTCGTCATACGGCGGTGATTCCTATCGCCGGCGACCAGATCACAAGCGACGTGGCCATGGCGCTGCGTACGCCGACGCCCGATGCCGAAGATATCAAGGTGAGCTACGGGATCGCGAAGCAGGCGCTGGCTGACCCGGACGAAATGATCGAAGTGCCGGGACTGGGCGAGCGCGGTCCGCGCACGCTCTCGCGGCAGGCGCTGGCGGCTGTTGTCGAGCCGCGCGTCGAAGAACTGTTCTCGCTCGTGCAGCAGGTCGTGCGCGAGTCGGGCTACGAAGAATTGCTGAGCAGTGGCGTAGTGCTGACCGGCGGTGCATCGATGATGCCCGGCATGGTCGAACTCGGCGAAGACATCTTCCTGAAGCCGGTGCGTATCGGCGTGCCCGAATACGCGGGCGGTCTGGCCGATGTCGTTCGCAATCCGCGCTATTCCACCGCGATGGGTTTGCTCGTCGAAGGCCGTTCGCAACGCATGCGCGGCCGCAAGGTCGCTGTGCAATCCGGATCGATGGGACAGGTTTTGGGACGCATGAAAGATTGGTTCCTGGGAAATTTTTGAACACAAAGAATTCGCGCTGGTGCCGGCGGCTGGCGCGCGACAAGAGGTTGCCCGATCTCTTGCCGAATAACGCCGATTTTCATTCTTGACGGAGGCAATATGGATTTCGAAATGCTGGAAACGGAAACCAACGGAACGATCATCAAGGTCGTTGGTGTTGGTGGTGCAGGCGGTAATGCAGTACAGCACATGATCAACCGCGGGGTCCAGGGCGTGGACTTCATCGTGATGAATACGGATGCGCAAGCACTCGCGCGTTCGCGTGCCACTCAGGTGATCCAGTTGGGCAATACGGGTCTCGGAGCTGGCGCGAAGCCGGACATGGGCAAGGCCGCAGCGGAAGATGCGCGTGAGCGTATTGCCGATGCGTTGCGCGGCGCGCATATGGTGTTCATCACCGCAGGCATGGGTGGCGGCACGGGTACGGGTGCAGCACCGGTCGTGGCTCAGATCGCGAAGGAAATGGGCATCTTGACGGTGGGCGTAGTCAGCAAGCCGTTCGAGTTCGAAGGCGGCCGCCGCATGCGCGTGGCTGAAGCGGGATCGCAGCAACTGGAGGATCACGTCGACTCGCTGATCGTCGTTCTGAACGACAAGCTGTTCGAGGTGATGGGCGATGACGCGGAAATGGACAAGTGCTTCCAGTGCGCTGACGATGTATTGAACAACGCTGTTGCCGGCATTGCGGAAATCATCAACGTCGACGGGCTGGTCAACGTCGACTTCGAAGACGTGAAGACGGTGATGGGCGAGCAAGGCAAGGCAATGATGGGCACGGCGACGGTTGCCGGTGTCGATCGCGCGCGTCTTGCTGCTGAACAAGCGGTCGCAAGTCCGCTGCTGGAAGGCGTGGATCTGTCGGGTGCGCGTGGCGTGCTGGTGAACATCACGTCGAGCCGTTCGCTGCGTTTGTCGGAAACGCGTGAAGTGATGAACACGATCAAGTCGTATGCAGCAGAAGATGCGACCGTGATCTTCGGGGCGGTGTATGACGACGCAATGGGCGATGCCTTGCGCGTGACGGTGGTGGCAACGGGTCTTGGCCGCGCAGCGAAGAAGCAACAAGCTGCACCGATGACCTTGCTGCGTACGGGCACGGACAACGCGCCGATCGCGCACGCACAGCACAGCTATGCGCCGCAGCAATCGAACGGCACGGATTACGGCGCCCTGGATACGCCGGCTGTGTGGCGTTCGTCGCGTGAAACGGCCGCTTCGCACGTGCAGGCGCTGCAGGAAAAGGGCGTGGATACGTACGACATTCCGGCGTTTTTGCGTAAGCAAGCCGACTGATGATTTTACCGGGCGGCTGTTTTTGTAGCTGTTTTTGTATTAAGCGCCCAAAGGTAAAAGCGTCAGCAAAGGTCGTGCTGTCTCAGGTTTCGGGCCGCGTCTTCTGGACGCTGGACTGTGGCTGAGTGACCGCCTCAATTGCGTTCATCATCGTCTATATTGGGATGAGATCGAACTGGGAGAGCGGGTGTCGCGCGACGACATTGAATGCATGATGTATGACGAATCAAGCGGTAAATCGCTGGCGTGACCAGCACTGACTTAGTGAAAGGCAGATCCATGATCAAGACAGGTGAAACGCTGCCCGACGAACGCCTTTTCGAATTTATCGATGTGGCGACGGAAGGTTGCGCCGTGGGACCGAATGGTTTCTCGGTGCGCGAGCGGACGGCGGGCAAGCGCGTGGTGATCTTCGGATTGCCGGGCGCGTTCACGCCCACCTGTTCCGCCAGGCACGTGCCAGGTTTTATCGACAATGCAGAGAAGTTGGCTGCGGCGGGTATCGATGAAATCTGGTGTGTCTCCGTCAACGACGCGTTCGTGATGAGCGCGTGGGGACGCGATCTCCAAACCTCGGGCAAGGTGAAGATGATCGCCGACGGCAGCGCGCGTTTTACTCGAGCACTCGGCCTGGAGCAGGATTTGTCGGAGCGTGGCATGGGAATTCGCTCCCAGCGCTACGCCATGGTGGTCGATGACAGCGTGGTCAAGACGCTGAATGTCGAAGCACCCGGCAAGTTCGAAGTCAGCAGCGCTGAGAGCGTATTGGCGACGTTGAGTTAATGTTTGAAGCAATGTTGAGCTGATGTCGCGCTCATTTCAGGACGGAGACCGGGCCGAAAAGCGGCCCGAAGCGCGGGTGTCGTGTTGCATTCGTGCCACATAAAATGCCGTCCGATCCGTCTCTTGAAATACGCCGCAACAAAGTCTTAACAAAGCCGTAACGCGGTGCCGATGTCCGGGAATGCCTCCATTCCGGCCATCGGCCCAACCCTGCTGGTTTTCGCGTCGCAGAGCATCTGGCGTACCGAAATTACCCGGTAACTTGGAGAAACAAGTTGCAAGGCTCCTCCCGGGACGACGCGAAGCGATTAGAGTATACTCCGCGCTATTGAATACAAATTCACGATTGATTCTCTCAATCGAGAGTCACAATCGAAGCGAAAAAATCATGTTGAAGCAGCGAACCATTAAAACCATCGTCAAAACCGTCGGCATCGGCCTGCATTCGGGCCGCAAGGTGGATTTGACGCTTCGGCCCGCGCCGGCCAATACCGGTATCGTCTTTGCGCGTATCGACCTGCCTGTTGCGGTCGACATTCCGGTGTCGGCCATGGCTATCGGCGACACGCGTCTGGCGTCGGTATTGCAGAAGGACGGCGCGCGCGTATCGACCATCGAGCATTTGATGTCGGCGTGTGCTGGTCTGGGTATCGACAATTTGTATGTCGATGTCACGGCTGAAGAAATTCCTATTATGGATGGCAGCGCTGCTTCGTTCGTGTTTCTGATTCAATCGGCGGGTATTGAAGAGCAGAACGCGGCAAAGAAATTCATCAAGGTGACGAAGCCGGTTGAAATCCGCGACGGCGATAAATTCGCGCGTCTCGATCCGTATTTCGGCTTCAAACTGAAGTTCACCATTGATTTCCGCCACCCGGCTGTTGATAAAACCGGTCAGGCGCTTGAAGTTGATTTCGCGAATACATCGTATGTTCGGGATATTGCTCGGGCACGAACGTTCGGTTTTGCGCATGAAGTTGAAATGATGCGCGAACTCGGTTTGGCGCGTGGCGGCAGTATGGACAACGCCATCGTGCTCGACGAATACCGGATTCTGAATAACGACGGTTTGCGTTATGAAGACGAATTTGTGAAGCACAAGATGCTGGACGCAATCGGCGACCTGTATGTGGTCGGTCATCCGTTGCTGGCGTCTTATGCGGCATATAAAGGCGGCCACGCCTTGAATAACATGTTGTTGCGGGAATTACTGGCGCACGAAGACGCGTATGAAATCGTGACGTTCGAAGATAAGCAAGCGGCGCCGCGCGGTTTCGCTTTCGATACCCAGACGGCGTTTGCGTAAAGTGTAGTTAGTAAGCGAGAATGAAAATGAGTGGCTGCTTTCGAGCGCCGCTCATTTTTTTTGTGTTTTCGCGTGATGACGCGCGGCCATTTTAGCGAGCGCTTCCTGAAGCGGCGACGGCTCCAGGGTTTCGGCGAGCGTTTGCAGCGCGTCGGCCCCGGCGGCGGACATCAGCGCTTGTTTCGGCGGCACGACGTCTTTCATCGCTTGCGGGCGCACGCGAATCTTCAGCGCATTGACGGCCCAGCCGCGTTGCTGCAAGTCGACCAGGAGACGCGGTTCGATGTGCCGAAGGCGCGCAGCGAGCGCGTTGTGGCCGGCGAAAAGGGCCAGTACACCGTCTTTAATGAAACCCGGTTCCACATTGGCTCCGAGATAATCGGGCAGCAGCGCAGCCAGGTCCCGTTGCAGCGCCGTGACCTGCTCGACACCGGCGCGCAGCGCGAGAAACTCGCTGGTGCGGCCGAGCACTTCGGTCAGCGCCTGCGGCTTGCGGGGATCGAAGCGTGGCGGGGGCCTTGAATTCGGCGGAAATCGGCTCATTTTTCAATCTGTGGGGCTGGCGGCGATGCACTGATTGTAACGCTGCGCACCGTGCGGCATGGCGGCGCGCTTGCCGCTTTGAAAGGCTCCGGCGTGCCGTTGGCCGATATGCCACAAACGATGCGCACGCAAGCTCCATCGGGGCCGCGTGCTAAAATCCCCGATTCGATTTCACCCATGGACTTAAGCCGCCGAGGTTCCCCGAACTGGGACGCAGCCAGCGCGCTCTAAGCCGATACCGCGACGCAGACACTGATCCGATGACCACCGGTTTCCTCCAAAAGTTTTTTGGCAGTCGCAACCAGCGCCTAGTCAAGCAGTACCAAAAGACCGTTGCGGCGATCAATGCTTTCGAGCCGACGATCGAGCAGTACACGGACAAGCAACTGCGCGCGAAGACCGACGAGTTCCGGCAACGCGTGGCGAGCGGCGAATCGCTCGACCGGCTGCTGCCCGAAGCGTTCGCTGTGTGCCGCGAGGCCAGCAAGCGCGTGCTGAAGATGCGTCACTTCGACGTCCAGTTGATCGGCGGCATGGTGCTGCATTACGGCAAGATCGCGGAAATGCGCACGGGCGAAGGCAAGACGCTCGTCGCCACGCTGGCCGCGTATCTGAACGCGCTGTCCGGGCGCGGCGTGCACGTGGTCACGGTGAACGATTACCTCGCGCAACGCGACGCCGAATGGATGGGCAAGCTCTACAACTTCCTCGGGTTGTCGTGGGGCATCAACCTGTCGCAGATGGAACACGCGCAGAAGCAGGAAGCGTATGCCGCGGACATCACGTACGGCACGAACAACGAGTTCGGCTTCGACTACCTGCGCGACAACATGGTCTACGAGACCCACGCGCGCGTGCAGCGTCCGCTGAATTTCGCGGTGGTCGACGAAGTGGACTCGATTCTTATCGACGAAGCGCGTACGCCGCTCATTATTTCCGGCCAGGCCGAAGATCACACCGAACTCTACGTGCGCATGAATGCGCTGCCGCCGCTGCTCGAGCAGCAGATCGGCGAAGAGAAGGCGGACGGCACGGGCGTCGAAAAGGTGGGCGACTACACGCTCGACGAAAAAGCGCGTCAGGTTTTCCTCACGGAACAAGGTCACGAAAAGGCCGAGCGTCTGCTGGCCGAATGGGGCCTGATCGGTGAGGGCGAGAGCCTTTACGCGGCGCAAAACATCACGCTGATGCACCACGTGTACGCCGCATTGCGCGCGCACACGCTGTTTTTCCGCGACCAGCATTACGTGGTTCAGGGCAATGAAGTTGTGATCGTCGACGAGTTCACCGGCCGCATGATGACCGGTCGACGCTGGTCGGACGGCTTGCATCAGGCCGTGGAAGCCAAGGAACACGTCAAGATCCAGAACGAGAACCAGACGCTTGCGTCCATTACGTTCCAGAACTTCTTCCGCATGTATTCGAAGCTGTCCGGCATGACGGGTACGGCGGACACCGAAGCGTACGAATTCAACGAGATCTATGGCCTGGAAACGGTCGTGATCCCGACGAACCGGCCGCCGAAGCGTATCGACAAGCAGGATCAGATCTACAAGACCGCGAAGGAACGCTACGACGCCGTGACGCGCGATATCCGCGATTGCGTCGAGCGCGGACAGCCGGTGCTGGTGGGTACCACGTCTATCGAGGCGTCGGAATTGCTGTCCGGTCTGCTCACGCAAGCCGGTCTAAAGCACGAAGTGCTGAACGCGAAGCAGCACGCACGCGAAGCGGCGATTGTCGCGGAAGCGGGACGGCCGGCGGCGGTTACCATCGCGACAAACATGGCCGGTCGCGGTACGGACATCGTGCTGGGCGGCAATGTGGAGAAGCAGTCGTCGTTTATCGAGGCGGACGAAGCGCTCTCCGACGAAGAGAAGCAACGCCGCATCAAGCATCTCGAGGACGAATGGCAAGCGCTGCACGACCGCGTGAAGGCGGCGGGCGGGCTGCACATCATTGGTACGGAACGGCACGAGTCGCGTCGTATCGATAACCAATTGCGCGGTCGCGCCGGACGTCAGGGCGACCCGGGTTCATCGCGGTTTTATCTGTCGCTCGACGATCCGCTTTTGCGTATCTTCGCCGGCGATCGCGTGCGCTCGATCATGGACCGCCTGAAGATGCCGGAAGGCGAGGCGATTGAAGCGGGCATTGTCACGCGTTCGATTGAATCGGCGCAGCGCAAGGTGGAAGCGCGCAACTTCGACATTCGCAAGCAATTGCTCGAATACGACGATGTATCGAACGATCAGCGCAAGGTGATCTACCAACAGCGCAACGAATTGCTCGAAGCAACGGACGTGGCCGAGACGATCACCGCCATGCGCCAGAGCGTGATTACCGAGGTGACGCGCACGTACGTTCCGGCGGCAAGCATTGAAGAGCAATGGAGCGCGCCGGAACTGGAAGAAGCGCTGCGCAACGAGTGGGCACTCGATCTCGCCGTTCAGGAAATGATCAACGAGTCGAATTCCATCGACGCTGACGAGATTCTGGAAGCCGTTGTTGCCGCCGCCGATGAAAGCTATGAAGCCAAGGTCGCGCTGGTTGGACGTGAATCGTTCAGCGCGTTCGAGCGTTCGATCATGCTGCAGACGCTCGACAGCCGTTGGCGCGAGCACTTGGCCGCTCTGGATCACTTGCGTCAGGGCATTCATCTGCGTGGTTATGCGCAGAAAAATCCGAAGCAGGAGTACAAGCGCGAGGCGTTCGAACTATTCGCCGCCATGCTTGATTCGGTGAAGCAGGAAGTCACGCGGGTTGTGATGAACGTGCAGATCCAGTCGCCGGAACAGCTTGAAGAAGCCGCTGAACAGTACGAGGAACGGGGCAGCCATCTGGAGAACGTGTCGTTCCAGCACGCGGATTTCACCGATGGCGCCGCGCCGGCGGCAGCCGTCGCAGCAGACGCCACTGCGCAGATGATCAATCAGGCAATGGCATACGGCGACGACACCACGGTTGCGACGCGCGTGGCAACCGACGACGTGCCGAAGGTCGGACGTAACGACCCGTGCCCATGCGGCAGCGGCAAGAAGTACAAAAACTGTCACGGCAAGCTCGCATAATTGGCGGTTTGGAAAGCGTAGGTAAGTAACAAAGAGCATTAGAGACAGGCGACGCAGCGATGCGTCGTTTGTCTTTGGCAAGCTGGTTTTGGTATCCCCGGATGTCTGTCTTTCAAACAAGCCGGGCTCCGTTTCTTTCATCTCCGTGTCGTTGCGTTTTTTGTGCAGCGGCACTCGCCACTTTTAGCGAGTCGCGAACATGGCCGTCAATTTCCCCTCGATCGATCCCGCCAACCTGTTTCCCGTCGCCGGCGTCACGCTAGGCTGGGCCGAGGCGAACATTCGAAAACCAAATCGCAAGGATGTGCTCGTTATTCAACTCGAAGAAGGCGCGACGGTCGGCGGCGTATTCACGCAAAACCGTTTCTGCGCGGCGCCCGTCACGGTGTGTCGCGAGCATCTGGACGCAGTGCGTGCGGGCGCCAAGGGCATTCGCGCACTTGTGGTGAACACCGGCAACGCGAACGCGGGAACCGGCGAGCCGGGCATGGCTCACACGCGCGAAACCTGTGACGCGCTGGCCGCGCTGCTGGACTTGCAAGCCACACAGATCCTGCCGTTTTCCACGGGCGTGATTCTCGAGCCGCTGCCGGTTGATCGTTTGAAGGCGGGATTGCCTGCTGCGCTCGCGAATCAAAAACCGGCTCACTGGTACGACGCGGCGCAAACCATCATGACGACCGATACGTTGCCGAAAGCCGTATCGCGTCAGGTTCAGATCGATGGCCATTCGGTCACGCTTTCGGGGATCAGCAAGGGCGCCGGCATGATTCGGCCGAACATGGCGACCATGCTGGGTTTTCTCGCCTGCGACGCCGCTCTCACGCAACCCGTCCTCGATACGCTGATCAAGCACGTGGCCGATCGCTCGTTCAACTGCATCACCATTGACGGCGATACCTCGACGAACGATTCGTTCATCGTGATTGCGTCGGGTAAATCGACGCTGCCGTTGATTACTTCTACGGATTCGCCCGCTTATGTCGCGTTGCGCGATGCGGTGACGTCGGTGGCGCAAGAGCTGGCGCAACTGATCGTGCGCGACGGCGAAGGTGCGACCAAATTTATGACGGTGACGGTGGAAGGCGGCACGAGCGAAGCCGAATGCCGCCTGATCGCTTACGCGATCGGCCATTCGCCGTTGGTCAAGACCGCGTTCTACGCGTCGGATCCTAATCTCGGCCGGATTCTCGCGGCTATCGGTTATGCGGGCGTGACCGATCTGGACGTGAACAAGATCGACCTGTATCTCGACGATGTCCTCGTCGCGAAGAACGGCGGCCGCAATCCTGAGTATCGCGAGGAAGACGGCCAGCGCGTGATGAAGAAAAGCGAGATCGCCATTCGCGTGCTGCTAGGCCGCGGTCAGGCCGACGCCACCATCTGGACGTGCGATCTCTCGCATGATTACGTCAGCATCAACGCCGATTACCGGTCTTGAGCCACCTAAATTTCCCATGGATAAACTCGAACAATTTCTGACCCGCGCCGAAGCTGTCCTGGCGCGCGTAGAAGGGATGTTGCCGCCGGCTCCGCCGGAAATCGACTGGAACAGTGCCGTGGCATTTCGCTGGCGCAAGCGTCAGGGTCGCGGTTTCCTGCAGCCGGTACCGAACCTGTCGCCGTTATCGCTCGATGATCTTTGCAATATCGAGCGCCAGAAGGGGCTGATCGAGCAGAACACGCGGCAATTCGTGCGCAAGTCGCCGGCGAACAACGTGTTGCTGACAGGGGCGCGCGGTACCGGCAAGTCATCGCTTATCAAGGCATGCCTGAACAAATACCACACGGAAGGGTTGCGGCTGATCGAAGTCGATAAAGACGATCTCCACGATCTCGGCGACATTGTCGACCTGATTTCAGAGCGGCCGGAACGGTTCATCGTTTTTTGCGATGACCTCTCGTTCGAAGAAGGCGAGTCGGGCTACAAGGCGCTGAAAGTGGCGCTCGACGGCTCGATCTCCGCGCAATCGGACAACGTGCTGATCTACGCGACGTCTAACCGACGCCATTTGTTGCCCGAATACATGAGCGACAACGAGACCTACAAACACACGTCCGACGGCGAGATTCATCCCGGCGAAGTGGTTGAGGAGAAGATTTCGCTGTCCGAGCGATTCGGCCTGTGGGTGAGCTTTTATCCGTTCAAGCAGGACGATTATTTGACGATCGTCGGTCACTGGCTGAAGCATTTCGGCTGTCAGGACGAAGAGATTGCCGGCGCTCGCGGCGATGCCCTCGTATGGGCGCTGGAGCGTGGTTCGCGTTCAGGACGCGTGGCGTGGCAATTTGCCCGCGATTGGTCGGGCCGCAAGGTATGACGGCGTCTGGTTCAAGCGTTTCAAACGTGGCGCCTGACGGGCGCCGAGTGACGGATGTCGCGGTCGGCGTGCTCGTGCAGCCGGATGGGCGTTATTTGCTGGCGCAGCGTCCGGAAGGCAAGCCGTATGAAGGTTACTGGGAGTTTCCCGGGGGCAAGCTGGAAGCGGGGGAAAGCGTTGAAGCGGCGCTTACGCGGGAATTGCATGAGGAATTGGGTATCGATGTGACCGCCTGCGAGCGCTGGCGGACACTTGAGCACGATTATCCGCATGCTTATGTGCGGCTTTACTTCTGCAAGGTGACTGCGTGGAGCGGTGAGCCGGTTGGCCGCGAAGGTCAGGCGCTGGCCTGGCAGCATCTTCCCGCCGATGTTGCGCCGTTGTTGCCCGCTGCCATTCCGGTGTTGGAATGGCTCGCGGCTGAAGCGGTTTAGTTTTAGTTTTAGTACGCCAGGCCTTAATTCAGGCCGCTGTGCGAGTCTTCATCGGGGGGCGTGTCTTGCTGACTGCCGCCGATCTTGTACTTCTCGGTCGCCCAGGCGCCGAGATCGATCTGCTTGCAACGGTCTGAACAAAACGGACGAAAGCGGCTTTCAGGAACCCAGCGGACGTCCTTCTCGCAAGTCGGGCATTTAACGATAGTGGTCATTCTGCAGAGCGGATTTAAAGAGGTTGAGTTCAGTAAATGGGGTTTCTAAGCCCAACTTAAAGACTGCATAACGTCAGGTGAAAAGGGATGTCAGCGTCTACTGCACGTGGCCTCAGATCGCCGTCCTGAACCGTAAAGCGCACCCACAGCATGTACTTGTTCGCGCTTGCCTCGGGAATCAGGCGCGTGTCTGACGGCACCCGCACTTGCATCAATTGATAAGTCCGACCTGACAGCATCTGCTGATAGCTGCCTTGCATTGCCATGACTTTGGACGCCTGTCCCGACTCGCGCGCGAGTCGCAGCACGATAGTGGCAGCGTCGCGTAAGGGCAGCATGGGCGTGACCCATTTCGCGATGTCGCCGCGGCGCTCCTCGGCTGGATTTTGTTGCCACGCGAAGTACGACGGCAGGTCAAACCGGCAGGTTCCGCCCGGAATAATCGTACGGCTGCGAATGCTCGCGAGCCATTCGTTATCGGCGAGATGCTGGCCTGTCTTGCCCTGCATCTGCCCGAGGCCGGCCAAAGTCTGCTCGATTTCGCCCAGCACCGACTCCAGCGCATCCTGCTCGATACCGGGGTTGCCGCGGAATGGGGCGAGCGTCTGGCGTTGCCGCTCCAGCTCCTTCATCAGGTCCGCTTTCAGATCCGTGCGGCCCGCGACTTCGGCGATCTCGAACAACGTGGTCAGTGCAGCGTGATGTTCGCGCGGGTCTTCTTGAGTCAGAAAGAAGGTGAAGCGCTCGAAAAGATCTTCGAGGCGCAGCAGCGTTCTGATTCGCTCGTTGAAGGGGTACTCGTAAAGGATCAAGCGCGCTCGCCTCGGCGTTGGTCGAAAGGTTCGATGTCAGAAAGTGAGGACATTCTAATGCCGCATCAAACTCACGGCAAATCCGCACGTTTAATCACATTTGGCGCGCATTTTCAGCGGCGTTGGTGATGAGTTCGAACGCAATGCATGCATTTGCTAGGTACGCGGTTTGCTGTTGCCGGGCGCCATTGCCACATAGCGCACGTGCAACGCGTCTACCTCGCGCTGCAGCGTTTCCAGAGTGGCCGCGGAGTCGTTAACGACGACGTCGTCAGCGGCCGCCAGGCGCGCTTCACGTGTCGCCTGACGCGCAATGATGGCGAGCACTTGATCGCGCGTGAAGCCATTGCGCCGGATCACGCGCTCGATTTGCATGTCCACCGGACAATCGACCACGAGAATGCGCTGCACCTTGCTCGCACGGTCGCCCGCTTCAATCAGCAATGGCACCACGACGATGTGATAAGCCCCTTGCGCTGCCTTGCGTTGACGTTCGCTTTCTGCGCGGATCAGGGGGTGGGTGATCGATTCGAGTTGAGCTTTGGCGGTGTTATCGGAGAAAACGCGGGTGCGCATTTTCGCTCGATCCAGCGAGCCGTCGGCAGCGACGTATTCAGGGCCGAACGTGCTCTCGATCAACGGCATGGCGACGCCGCCGGGTGCGGTGATCTGGTGCGCGATCAGGTCGGTATCGATGACGGGCACGCCCCGCACGGCGAACATATCCGCCACCGTGGTCTTGCCGCTGCCGATTCCGCCTGTCAAGCCGATGCTGAACATCGTTCAACTCCCCTTTTTGTTGCGTTTTATCCGCCCAACAATGCGTAAAGCGGTGTACCGAAAAATAACGTAATGACGCCGCCTGCCGCTAGAAACGGCCCGAACGGCAGCGGTTCTTCAAATCGCATCTTGCCAATACCCGTTGCCGCCAGTCCGAAGACGGCGCCCGCCACCGCCGACACCAGCACCACCTGCGGCAGCGCTTGCCAGCCTAGCCAGGCGCCCAGCGCGCCGAGCAGCTTGAAGTCGCCGTAACCCATGCCTTCCACGCCGCGTACGAGCCTGAACAGCCAATACACGCACCAGAGAAACAGATAACCCGCGATCGCCCCTATCACCGCTTCGTGCAGCGGGACGAACGCAGTGTCGCCGAGATTGACGATCAGGCCAGCCCACAGCAGCGGTAAGGTCAGCGTATCGGGCAGATAGCGGGTATCGAAGTCGATCAGGCTCGCAGCCAACAGCGTCGCGCACAAAGCGAACGCGGCGAGCGCGATCAGCGTGGGTCCGAACGCAAACAGCGATAGCGCCGCAAACAGCGCGGTCCCCAGTTCGGTCAGCGGATAACGCGCGCTGACGCGTGCCTTGCAGTTTGCGCAACGGCCGCGCAGCAGCACGTAACTCACGACCGGAATATTCTCCCACGCACGCAATACATGGCCGCAGTGTGGGCATGCGCTGCGGGGTACGGCGAGGTTGTAGCGGGGAATCGATGGCGCGTCCTTAAACGCGTGGTCCTCGCTGTTGATAGCGTTTTCCGCCTTCCACGCGCGTTCCAGCATGATCGGCAGGCGGTGTACGACGACCGTCAAAAAGCTGCCGATCACCAGCCCGAAGACAATCGCGAAACCATACTGCGCCGCGAGCGGCAAAGCGCCGAATGCGGAACTGTAAGCGTCGAGATAGCGGCCTGAAAACTCCGCCTGATACAAAGGCTGCATAGCTGTCCTGAGTTGAATTCGGCTGCGATCCTACACCACCTACACCACATTCCCGAGCTGAACGATCGGAAGATACATGGCGAGGACCAGGCCGCCCACCAATGCGCCGAGCACCACGATCACAACCGGTTCGCACAAGCTCGCAAATGCGCTGGTCTGTTCGTCCACCTGACGGTCGCCCAGTGTAGCGAGATCGAGCAGCATCGGGCCAAGCGAACCGGATTCCTCGGCCACGGCGATAGGCTGCACCACATCCGGCGGAAAGCAGCCGACCGCGCGCATGGCGGCGGCAAGCCGCTCGCCATGCCGAAGGCGCCGGGCGATTTCGACGGTGGCGGTATCGAAGATACGATTGCCCGTGGCGCTCGCGAGGGAGTCGAACGCATCCGATAACGGCGTGCCCGCCGCCAGTAATGTGCCGAGCGCGCGGCTCCAGCGTGCGACCGCCAACGCGCGCAGGAGCGATCCCGCCAGCGGCAGCTTCAGCATCGCGCGGTCGAACGCACTTCTTGCTGCGGGCACGCGTCGTAGAAGCCGCTTGAACGCGATGCCGGATACCACGCAAAAGAGCGCGAACGGTCCACACCAGCGCCCGACACCATCCGATAACGCGAGCACGAGCAAAGTGGGTGCTGGCAGCTTGGCGCCGAAGCCATCGAAGATAGTCTTGAAGGTCGGCACCACGCCAATCAGCAACCCTGCGGTAATGGCGAGCGACAACAACAGCACCACGACCGGATAGGTCAGCGCCGCACGCAGTTTCGCGCGTTGCGCGCCTGCCCGTTCGCGATCGTCTGCGAGCCGCGCGAGTACGACCGGCAGCGCTCCGGCCACTTCGCCGACGGCGACCAACTGGCAATACAGCGCGTTGGAAACAGGCGGGATGACGCGCGAGCGCTTCCGAGAATTCAAAAAAAAAAAAATGCCCTGCGTGATATCGCGCGCGACCGATCCGACAATGCGTGGCAGGCCGCCGCGCGAAGGGGTATCGGCGATGAGATCCAGTGCAGGCGCAAGCGGCAAGCCGGCGCGCAGCAAGCCTGCGAGTTGCCGCGTGAACAGCGTGACGTCGGCAACCCGGGCTTTAGGCGGCGGTGCTGAACCGAGCGCGGTGAGTTCCAGCACCGTGACGCCGCCGCGCTTGAGCGCGGCGCGCGCACGGGCTGAGTCCGCGGCGATCGTCTTGCCGCGTTTGTCCGTGCCGTTTGTGTCAACGCCGCGCCAGCTAAAGCGCGTATCGAAGGATATCGAGCTCGCGTTGCCGTTCATGTGAGCTCCGTGGCGTCGGAGGCTTTCGCTACGCTTGTGACGCCTTCGCGTACACGGGCGAACGCGGCATCACGCAGGCTCGGCATCCCCTCGCTTTGCGCCTGCCGCGTGATGGCGTGCGTAGCGGTGCGTGCGACGATCAGTTCGCGCAAGGTGTCGGAGACGGGCATCAGTTGATGCACGCCTACTCGGCCGCGATAACCAATGCCATGGCACGCGGCGCACCCAAGGGGCTCGAACGGTTTGAAGCCCGGCTCGAACTCCAGCGCTGAAGGCAAGCGGCAAGCGTCGCAGAGCCGCCGCACCAGCCGTTGCGCTGTAACGAGCCTCAGCGCCGACGCCAGGTTGTACGGCGCGATGCCAATATCGATCAATCGTGCGGTGGCCGCGGGTGCGTCGTTGGTATGCAGTGTGGACAGCACGAGATGGCCTGTTTGCGCAGCTTTCACGGCAACGTCGGCGGTTTCGGCATCGCGGATTTCGCCGACCATGATTACGTCCGGGTCTTGTCGCATGAACGCACGTAGCGCGACTGCGAAAGTGAGTCCCGCTTTGTCGCGGACACTGACCTGATTAATGCCGGCAAGCTGGATTTCGGCGGGATCTTCGACGGAACAGACGTTGCGTGACTCCGCGTTGAGCATCTGCAGAAAGCAATACAGCGAGAGCGTTTTGCCGCTGGCCGGTGGGACCGGTGACCAGCACGAGTCCGTGTGGTGCGTGAATAGCGGCTTTTATGATCTTCTGCTGATCGGGGGCAAGCCCCAACGCCGCCAGGGATAAATCCGGCGGCAGTGATTCCAGGCGGCGCAACACCAGTTTTTCACCGAACAGGACCGGCAGCGAATTCACGCGATAGTCTTCCGGATTCCCGTTCGCCAGCGGCAAGCGCAAACGTCCGACCTGCGGTACGCGCCGCTCGGCAATGTCCATGCGTGCCAGCACTTTGATCCGCGTGATGAACGCATCACGCAGATGCGGCGGCGGCTTGAGAAAGACATGCAATGCACCGTCGATACGCAAGCGGATGCGCCACTCGTGCTCGCCCGGTTCGACGTGAATATCGGATGCGCCGCGTGCAGCGGCTTCGCGCAGGGTCTCGGTGAGCAACGCAACGGCGGGTGCGTTGTCGGCGTCCGGAGTTGCATCGTATGGACGAGAGGACAGTTGCGGCCGCGGCCGCGAAAACGTAATGGGGAGGGAGGACGGCATGGGCGTGGCTCGGTGAACGGGATGCCCTGATCTTCTCTCTCCACGCGCCTCGTTCCAACTCGGCCGAACGGCTAACGTTCGGCAATGCTAAAAAAGCTGGCCGAACGGCTAACGTGCACCGACAGCTGATTTACGGAGGCGGAAATGGCGCAAGCTGATGCAACCAGATGCCCAACGCGGAACCCGAGCTACCCATGTTCCCATCTTCGTTGCTAACCCTGCTTTCTCAGCACCACGCCTTGCGGCCGGAATATTTTTACGGTGCGTATCGCCTGGTCGTCGCTGCGCATGACTTCGAAATGCACGCCGGCGATACGCACGCTCACGTCGCCGTCCGGAATCTCTTCGAGGGTCTCGAGGATCAGGCCGTTAAGGGTCTTGGGGCCGTCGGTGGGGAGGGTCAGTTTCAACCAGCGGTTCAGCTCGCGCAACGGCATGCTGCCCGCCACAATGCATTCGCCTTCCTCGTTCCAACCGCCACGCGAACCAGCACCGCGTGGAATGGTCGTGGTGAACTCGCCAATCAATTCTTCAATGATGTCTTCCGGCGTCACCAGTCCCTGCAGCTCGCCATATTCGTTCACCACAATCGCAATTCGATGCCGGCTCTCCTGAAAGAATTGCAGTTGCTGGAATACGGGCGTGCCTGCCGGGACGAAGTACGGTTCAGCCGAAAGTTCGCGCAAGGTCTCGCGCTCGAATTCCTGGTTGTGCAGCGCGGAGAGCGTCTTTCTCACGTGAAGAACCCCCAGCACGCGGTCGATGTCGCCCTGATACACCACGAGCTTGTTGTGATAGCAGGTCTCGAGCTGATGCAGGATGGTGTCGAAGGGGGCATCGAAATCCAGTGCTTCAATCCGGCGGCGCGGGATCATCACGTCGTCGACGGTGATGTTCTCCAGATCGAACAAGTTCAACAGAATGCTTCGGTGCTTCGTCGGCATGAAATTACCCGATTCCAGCACGATGGTGCGCAATTCCTCGGTGGAAAGCCGCTGGTCCCGGCCTCCTTTCGTGTTGATGTGCAGCACCCTCAGCACGCCATTCGCAAACAGGTTGACGAACCAGACGACCGGCCGGGCCGCCCGCATCAACGGCGACAAAATCAGGCTGGCCGGAAGCGCAACCTTTTCCGGATAAGTCGCGCCGACAATCTTCGGCGCAATTTCCGCAAACACAATGATCAGGAACGCGACAACTCCGGTCGTTATCGACAGCACCACATTGTTATGGCCAAAAGTGCGCAACGCGATGGACGTTGTCAGCACCGGAATGATCGTGTTGATCAGATTGTTGCCGATCAGGATCACGCTCAACAGTTGATCGGTTTTGGCGAGCAGGCCCTGCGTAACCCGCGCGCGCAGCGAACCCTGGTTGGCGAGGTGTTTGAGCCGATGGCGATTGAGCGCCATCATCGACGTTTCGGAAATCGAGAAGAATGCGGAGAAAAACAACAGCAGAAAAATGGCGCAGATTTGCGCCCATAAGGGAATGTGGTCCACGCGCGATCTGGAAAGGGAGGATGGGAAAGACTATAGCAGAGCAGAAAGCGATTGCTTCTCTTGCTAAACAGGCCTTCCGGACGCTAGTTCGACCGTTCCCGTCCTCCCTCGTCAATTACTGGCTACAACTGAAACTCGCGGCTGAATTTACGTCGCCACCGGCATATTTCGGCCAGGTCGGGTAACGGCACAGCGGCCGCGACCGTCCGGCAGTCGCAGCGGTCGAGTCAGTGACTGTGAGTGTTTCCGGCGTGGTGCCGCTTTCAACCCATTGTTCCAGTGCGCCAAGCGAATCGACTTGCGGCAAGAATGGTCCGGTGCCGTGGCCTACGCCAGGCATCAGGTAGAAGCGCACGAAACTATCGACGGAAGCCTGGCCGAATTTTTGCACCAGCGCGTTGTAGTAGTCCACGGACGAATCCGTGCTGACGATTTCATCGGCGAGACCGTGGGTGATGATCGCCTTGCCGCCCTTCGCGATAAACGCCGAGAGGTCGGGGTTGGTCGCATCGCTTTCAGCGGAAACTTGCTGGACTTGTGCCTGATACGCACCCGGATTCAGCGGATCGAAGGTGAGGGAGTTGAACGTAGGAATACGCGTGATGAAGTACTTCACCCACTGGTCGCCGGTGACCCACTGGTTCGCGTCGTTCTTGCCAGCGGGGTTGGCCGGTATGGGTGACGTGCCGAAGTTGCGCGTGGTGTACTGACCCGCAAATACGGAACCGGCGAGGATGTTGTACCCGGCGTAACGGGTGACGCCATTCGCGAGCGGATAGGGCAAGACCATTGGCGAGGCAATGGTGTTCACGGTTGCGATCTGCGCGTCGGAGAGGCAGGTGTCTCCCGTGTCTTTGCCGGCCGCGCAGCGCAGGGCCGTGAGCACAGCGGGCGTTTGAAGCTTGCACGCCGCGACGTTCGAGATGATGCCGTCGGCTACGCCATCGAGCGTGTCGCAGGCTTTCGTTACGGCGTTCTCGAGCAGCACGGTCTTGTTCACGTCGAGCCAGCCCGCGCCGCCATTCAGATAAAGCGCGCGGCCGAGCACGACGTTGGAAAGCCGCAGGCCCGTGTAGTTAAGCGCGGGGCGGTTGACGACGATGCCGTCGTAGTCGGCCGGCCATCGCTGGATCACGGTGAGGCCGTCGCGGCCGCCAGTTGAGCTGCCGAAGAAATACGTTTTTGTGGGTGCAGCGGCGTAACGCGCCTTCAGTAGCAGCATGGCGACGTCGTGCGTTTTCTTCAGCGTCAGGCCACCGTAGTTGGCGAGCGCTTCATCGTTCGCGGCGAACGAGCCGTCGGTGATGCTTTTGCTCTGGTGACCGGAGTCGTCGCCGAAGGTTACGTAACCGCGGGCAAGCGGTGTCGATGAACCGGCTGGCGCCATGTCGAGTGCGGCAAGGCCGGTGATGAGCGTGCCATCGAATCCGCCGCCGCCATATTGCAGCGCCTTTTTGTTCCATGCTGTCGGCAAGTTGACTTCGAAGTTGATGTTTGGCGCAGTTGCATCGACGGGTGCAATGGTGCCGTTCACCTGGCAATACTCGCCAGACGTGGCCGACGCCGCGACCAGTGTCGCGCTTGCCACCGTGGCGCCGTTGCTGGGAACGCCTATCGACGTCGCCGCAATCTTGGTTCCGTTGAGGGCAGAGCATGCCGCGGCGGACGAAATGGGCGGTGTCGGTGGCGTAGGAGGCGCACCGTCGTTATTCGACGATGAACCGCCGCAACCGGCCAGCGCAACGACAAGAAGGGATGTGCCGCAAGCGGCGAGGGTGTTTTTCATCATGCTGTCTCCGTATGTTTATTAACCACTGCTGCATCGGACAAATGAGCTAAAGGAACCAAACGAACCAAACGAACCAAACGAACGCTTGCCGGTAAACCAATAAAGAAACCACGTACCGTATGGACGACGACGTTCCCGTCGCCCAAGCAACGTTCTTGAATGTCGTGATGGTCCGCGCTGTGTCTAGTCCGTCGCGCCGGCGATCGATGAATCGACCACGCTTGCAAGACGCTCTGCGTCGAACAGCGCTCGCACGCCTTCGTGCGAATCGAGCATCGCAGCGCCGTTGTGACCTACGCCGGCGACTTCCATACAGCGATGTCCAAGCCCTGCGTGGCGGGCTTCGAGGTACGAAAAGTAATAGCGTCCGCGCGCAAGCCGATGAGACCCTTGCGCTGCGGCCGCACACGATCGGTCGAGCGCGTCGTGGTGCGGATCGCAATCCTGTTGACCGAGCAGATAGATAACGTCGCTTGCGGCGTAACGTGTTTCGAGCGCACCGAATGACGCGGACTCCGCGTAGCGTGGCGCGCGCCGCACGCCGTACTTCCAGTCATCCACCCCCGGGCACGCGGTGGTATCGGCGGGACGCAGAACGCCGTCTTCATAGGGGCGCATCGAATCAAAGTACACATACGACGATGGATTCGCGATCACATACCGGCATCGCACACCGGCTACGTTGCAGCCAGCGCCTACGATCGCGTACCGGTGCGCGACCTGCGCGCCACCCGAATGCCCGGCGATCACCACGTCGCGCAAAGCCGGATAACGAGCGGTATCCGCGAATTGCGCAATGAATGCATCGAGGACATCGAAGGAACTCAGCGGCGTGGGACCGAGCGCGTCGTCGCCACCCATCCATGAAGTCCATTCCCAGTGCAGCGTGTCGGCGGACAAGCCATGCTCTGCAATATCCGCAGCGGCCAAGAACTGCGGCACGAGCAGCAATGTATGGGCGGGATCGGTCGATGCCGCCGCGAGCGCATGTTGCGCCGAGAGCAGATAAGCGTCGGCATCGCGCAAACGGCCGTGCAACAGGATCACGATTCGCGAAATATTTGCAGCATTCCGTTCTTCTATTGACCGGTAAAACGGTACGGTACCCGTACCACGCGACGTCACCACGCGCAGCCGTTCGTTGCCGACTGCGCTTACCGGGTGCTCGTTGCGAGCCTTATGTGAGGAGTTCATTTCAGTCCAGCGGGAGGGCATCGGGATCTCGGCGCAGACGCTGCCCGGAATGTGTCAACCCGACCAGCCCAAGCGACACGAAACCCGCGAAGATCAGGTAATACGCCGGCACGATATTCGATCCAGTCACGGTGATGAGCGTGGAGACGGTCAGCGGTGCAAGACCGCCGAACAGCGTCACCGCGATGTTGTACGAAAGCGCGACGCCGGTAGAGCGCGTGGCAGTGGGGAACAACTGTGTGAGCATGCCGGGATGCGGCCCCGACATCAGACTCAGCACCACGGTCGCGACCATTTGCGCTGCGAAAACGCGGCCGGGTGTTGGGGACGCGAGCACCCATGCAAACAGCGGATATGCGATCACGACCCAGACAATCGTCACCGGAAAGAACAGCCGGTACGCGCCGATCCGGTCCGCGAGTTTCCCTGCGAGCGGATATCCCACAATCGAGACGAGCCCTGAAACCGCCGTACCGAACAACGCGTTCTTCAGCGGCAAGTGCAACTGGCGCTCGACATACAGCGGCATGAACGTGTGCCACAAATAATTCGTTGCCGTCCCAACGATGATCACGCCCATCGCGCACAACGACGCGTCGCCACGTTGCCGGAAAAAACCGCGAATGGTCTGCCGGGGCGCGTGGCCAAGCCGTTCACGCAACTCGACGAACTCGGGCGATTCCGCGACCTTGTGGCGGATATAAAACCCCACTGGCCCGACCAGCGCGCCGACCAGGAAAGGCACGCGCCAGCCCCATGACTCAAGCGACGCCCGGTCCAGATTCGATGTCAGGAAATAGCCAAACGCCGATGAAAGCACGAGCGCCACCGCCTGCGAAGTCATCTGGAAGCTGCCGAAGAACATCTTCTTGCCGCGCGGCGCGTATTCCGTGAGCATCGCGGCAGCCGTGGCGAACTCGCCGCCAACCGATAAACCCTGCATGACGCGTGCAAGCAGCACGAGCAACGGCGCGGCAAACCCGATAGTCGAATAGCCGGGCGTGAGGCCCATCAACAAGGTGCTGGCGGCCATCATCAGGATGAGCATGGAAAGCGTCTTGCGGCGCCCGACGCGATCCGCATAAGCGCCAATGAAGATCCCGCCGAGCGGGCGCACGATGAATCCAACCGCAAATGTGCCGAGCGTCAGCGTCGTTGAAAGCGCCGTGTTGCCGACCGGGAAAAACACGTGCGCGATGATCTTCGCGAAGTAGCCGTAGATCAGGAAATCGAACCATTCCAGCCCATTGCCGATCACCGACGCCAGCACGGCGCGGCGAATCTGCGCCTTGCTGAGCGACGCCAGCGAAGCCGGCGCGTGGTCGGCCGAATTGGGTGGGAAGGTGGTTTCCATATGTCTCCGGATTCGTGCATTTATGTGTATTTGAGTCGAAGAGTACGAAACGCAGTGGCAAATGTAAAATACATATCGGATGGCATTGCCATATTTACAGCGTATGCGAGGTACTCAGATGGAACTGCGTCACCTACGGTACTTCCTCGCTGTCGCCGAAGAGCGCCAGTTCACGCGGGCGGCGGCACGGCTGCATATCCAGCAGCCGCCGTTGTCGCAGCAGATTCAGGAGCTCGAGCGAGAGCTGGGTTTTGCGCTTTTCACGCGTTTGCCGCGCGGGGTGGAGCTGACATCGGCGGGTGCGGCTTTTGTCGTCGATGCCCGCGCCGTGCTCGATGCGCTCGATCAAGGCGTGGTCAACGCCCGGCGCGTGGCGAACGGCCAACTCGGTTCCGTGCGGATCGCGCTGACGAGCTCGGCGGCATTTCACCCGCTTGCCACCGCCGCGATCCGCCGTTTCCGCGCGACGCATCCTGATATTGCCATCGACCTGAACGAGATCAACGCGGCTGACATTATCGAGCGGATGTTGATTGGACGTGTCGATGCAGGCATCCTGCGCAAGCCGATCGAGATGCCCGCGGAGCTGCGCTTCGACTTGCTGCACGAGGAGCGGATGGTGCTCGTGCTGCCGGTTGGGCACACGTTGCTACCCGCAAAAGGCGTGCGTCCGGGCAAACAACCGCGTGTGCCGCTGAAGGCGCTCGCCGGCGAGTCGTTTATCTTCGTGCGGCGACCGGGCGCGCCGGGTATGTACGCCGACTTCATCCGCGCGTGCGAGGAGGCGGGATTCAAGCCGGAGGTGGTGAGCGAAGTGCCGCGCATGTTGAGCGCCATCAATTTGGTGGCGGCCGGCGGCGGCATTACGCTCGTGCCTGCATCCATGCAGCGATACCAGCAGGAAACCGTGGTGTATTGCGCAGTTGCCGGCGACGAAGCGTTCTCCGCGCCGCTTCACCTTGTCACGCGACGCGACGCGGCGAATCCGGCTGCGTTGCAATTCGCTCAAGCGGTGCTGGCGTTCGTCTCGCCAAATGCGTCGATCAAGGGCGTCGGATCCGTCGAATCCTTTCAACACGTCATCTGACAAACGGTCGACTAACGCAAGTTCGCGTTTTCCCGCAGAATCGATGGAATAAACGGGCGCCGCGGCGCGTTTGGATCGTGTCGTCTGCAACTTGTCGCGCTTGGCTTCAATAGACCAAGCTGGCGCGGCGGGTGGCAGAACCATCCGGCCAATCCCCATTTCCCGCACGGAGTTTCAATGTCCACGCAAGCTGCCAACGCGGTTTCAGATCCACCGCAAACCGAGACGTCGCTGCGCTACACACGCACCGCAATGGTCCTGCACTGGCTGATCGCATTGCTGATTATCTGTAACGTCGTGCTGGGACTGACGGCGGAATCGTTTCCTGATTCATGGATCCGTCCGATCGTCGATACCCATAAGTCCATCGGCATCACGGTTCTCGGTCTGGTGCTGCTGCGTATCTTGTGGCGCGTGTCGCATCGTCCGCCGCCGTTGCCGAAGGCGTTTCCGAAGTGGGAACACATGGCCGCTCACATTGCGCACTTTGTGCTGTATCTGCTGATGATCGGCTTGCCGTTGTCCGGCTGGCTGCACGACTCGGCGTGGAAAGGCGCCGCTACGCATCCGATGCATCTGTTCGGCGTGATTCCGTGGCCGCGCGTGGGGTTCGTGATGAACCTCGATCCGGCGTTGAAGGAGTCGTTGCACGATCGTTTCGGCGCATTGCACGCGTGGCTCGGTTACGCGCTGTACGCACTTTTAGCGATGCACGTGGGCGGCGCGCTCAAGCATCAATGGATCGACAAGAAGTCGGTGATCTCGCGGATGGTGCCGTAATGGATGTGAAACTTCACGCCGTCCCCATGCGACCCAAAAAGGCCTCGCCCCAACCGGATGCCGTTGTGAAGCGGACTTTGGAAGAGGCGCTCGCGCAGGCGTCGCCGCGTCTGGCACCCCGCCCGATCACCCTCGCGAGCGTGCTGATTCACGGTGGCGTGGTGCTGCTCTGGCTTGTGCTGTTCGCCCGTGCGTTTTTCCTGCACGGCGTGGTGGCATGGTCCACGGGCATTGCCTACGTGATCTACGACACCTTGCTGCTGATGTTCGTCGCGGCGAAATCGTGGACGCTCGTGCGGCCTCATAAGCCACTTGATCGCAAACAGCGCGAATTTGGTTTGCCGCAGCTTGGCGTGATCGTGGCGTCGCATAACGAAGCGGCCGTGTTGCCCAACACGCTCGCAAAGTTGCTCGGGCAAACACACGGCGCGGCGCAAATCGTGATTGCCGACGATGGTTCTTCGGACGCCACTGCCGAGCTTCTCACGCAGCGTTTTGGTCTTGTTGCACCGGTGGAAGGCGAGTTGAGCGCGGCGTCCACTCTGCATCCAACGCTCTTCTGGCTACGTGTGGCGCATGGCGGCAAGGCGCGTGCGCTGAATGCGGCTATCGAAAAAATCAGTACGCCGATTGTCATGACCGTCGATGCCGACACGCGTCTCGCCGACGACGCCGTTCTGGCCATGCGCAGCGCGTTTGCATCGCAGGCGAACCTGGTTGCGGCGGCGGGCATCCTGGTTCCGGTGTGCAGCAAAACAATGAGCGGACGCTTTTTCCAGTGGTTCCAGACCTACGAATACATCCGTAATTTCATCGCGCGATTTGCCTGGATGCGTGCGGATAGTCTGCTGCTGATCTCGGGCGCGTTCGCCTCATTTCGCCGCGATGCGCTGCTGGCCGTCGGCGGTTTCGATCCGCAATGCCTGGTCGAGGATTACGAACTGATTCACCGTCTGCGCCGTCATTCTGTCGATCACGGTCTGGACTGGGACGTGCGAGTAGTGGGCAACGCGCACGCCATCACGGACGCGCCGAGTTCGTTCAGCGGTTTCATGCGGCAACGGCGGCGCTGGTTCGCGGGCTTTTTGCAGACGCAATACTGGAATCGCGATATGACCGGCAACCGGCGTTACGGCACGCTCGGTCTGCTGATGCTGCCCGTGAAGGCGTTCGATACCGTGCAGCCTATCTACGGGCTGACAGCGTTTGCGCTGTTGCTGGGGTTTATCGTGGATCGGCGCGGCGCGATTGTGCTGCCGATTTTCAGTGTGATCGGCGCGAAGATTCTTATCGATTTCGCGTTCCATTTGTGGACCGTGCATCTGTACCGGCGCTGGACCGGAGACACGGCCGGGTCGAGCCTGTGGATGGCGGTTGTGACGGCGATTGTCGAGCCGTTCACATTCCAGTTGCTGCGCCATACGGGCGCGGCGCTTGGCTGGGTCGACTTTCTCGGCGGTTCACGTGCATGGCGCGTTCAGACGAGGGCGGGACTCGCGGCCGCGGATGAGGCCTGACTGAAGGCATAAGCGCGATGATCATCAGCGCGCGTACCGCCCCACCATGCTCGACGACGCCAGCACGTGACCCTTCATCGCTGCAATTAAAGCATCGCGATCGAGTGCGGCGGGTAGGGCATTGGCGGCGAGATCCAGTGCGTAGGCTTGCACGACATAGTGATGCGGTGCATCGCCGTGCGGCGGACAAGGTCCGTAATAGCCGTCCTTCCCCGTCCGGTTGATTCCGCCGATGCTCCCCGCCGGCGGCGGCCCGCCTTCTCCGAGCGCGGTCGTCGTGGCGGGAATTCCGTAGAGGATCCAGTGCACGATACCCAGGCCGCGAGCGCCGTCGGGATCGTAGATAGTGATCGCGAAGCTTTTTGCGTCACTGGGCGCATTGCTCCACGTGAGCGGCAACGAGATGTTCTTGCCGCCGCAATCCTGAGCGCTGGCGGCGTGCCGGGAGTCGAGGGTGGCGTTATCGGTGAGGCCGGGCGAGCTCAGCGTGAAGCGCTCATCGGCGATGGCGACAACGCTCAGCAAACATCCCGTGCCGAACGCGGCAACGCGCAAAAGCCGCTTTGCGCGGCGCATGCTGCTTCGATTATTTTTCATTGTTCTTCTGGCCTTGAGTCTTGGTAACTTCGCGCTAAGTACTCACCGTCAAACGCCGCGATCCCGATGTCTTTTTACTGCCATTTCTTTGGATCGCCGCCTAACGCCGCGCAGGTATCGAAGCTGATGGCACGCAGCTTCGCCTCGCCAATCTGCCCTGAAAGCGCGTAACCCGCGTGATCCGTCGTCCAGTAGAAAGTTCGTCGCGAGCCTTCGCGCAGCATCCGTATGGCGTATTCGTCATTGTGCTTGCCCGAACCGCTGGTCATGTACAGCGTAAGCCGTTCGCCGTTGGCGTTCTGATACATGAACTGCGCCGCGGGTCCGTCCTCGCCGGGCAACAAGCGGCCACCGACCAGCTCGAACCCATATTCGTGCAGCGAAGGAATAGTCAAAGTCCGGTTGAGCCGTTTGGACAGCCACGTAACCAGATGATCTTCCTGTGACGCCGCGACTTCCACCGCGTGCCGCTGCTCAGGCGCGTACACGGCGTAAGCGATATCCGCGCGTTGCGCGAACGTGGGCGCCGGGCGTTCCTGGCCGAGGACCGGCAACAGCATGTGCATCAGGAAGCCACACGCGATACCCACCACCAGCCAGCTAGCAGCCATCAGGTAACGCTTGCGAGGACGCACGAGCACGATTTGCGGCTCTTTATCAGCCGTGGCGGCAAACAGCGCGCGCAGCGCATTATCTTGCGCGCGATACGCGGCCACTGTCGCTGCGCTCGCCGGATCGCGGGCAATGCGCGCGGCGGTTTCGGCGCGCTCGGCCTCCGGCGCTTCATCGTCGATGAACGCCGACAGCGCGCGCAACTCATCGGCTGCGGCGCTGGAATCTGCTTGATCAGGACGTTCGTGATTCGTCATGCGCCACTCACGATTTTCAACGATGCCGATTTGCGGCCCGGTTCCTCACCGAGCAGCACACGCATGTGTTCACGTGCCCGCGATAGTCGCGACATTACCGTTCCGGCCGGCACGTTCAACACCACGGATGCCTCCTGATAACTCATGTCCTCCACGCAGACAAGCAGCATGACTTCGCGTTGCTCGACCGGCAAGCAATACAGCGCGCGTTGCACGTCGCGCAACACGAGCCCGTCGACTTCGCCCACGGGCGCGGCCATCTGGCGCCAGGGCGCGGTTTCATCGTCGACGGCAATATCGCGCCGGCCGCGCAACTGATCGATATAGAGATTGCGCATGATCGTGAACAGCCATGCGCGAAGATTACTACCGACGCGAAATCCTTTCGACCGGCCGAGCGCCCGTTCGGTCACATCCTGCACGAGGTCATCGGCCCACGCACGGTCCCCCGTCAGCGCGCGCGCATAACGCCGCAACTGCGGGAGAACCCCAACGAGGTCGGTATCGAAGCTCAACGGCCTTGGCTCATGTCTGGTTCACTTCCGGCGATCCAGGCCACTGTTCACGTTCCGGCAATATCGCCGGCGCGCGGACAGTGGCCATCGATCGCTTCAGGCTGGTCTCCATCGCTCCTGATGGTTTCTGCTTCACGCTTATTGCTTGACCGTATGCCACATGTCCTTGAAATTGTCGCCGGTGGCATCGCCCGGTTTCTGGTCTTTCGCGAACGTGTAGACGCGCTTGCCTTTGTACGCCCACTGGTTGCCGCCATCGGCGGCCGGCATGATGGTCCAGTCACCTTTTGGTTTGTCCGAGGCGTCGGCCATGACCGCGGGCCACGCCTGGGCGCAACCGCCGCTGCACGCGCTCGGGCCGGACGCCGGATCTTTATCGAACGTGTAGAGCGTCATGCCCTTCGCGTCGGTGTACCTACCGCTTGCGGCCATGGGCGGGGCGGCATGCGCATTCAGGCTGAACGCCGCAACAAGGGCTGCAGCGAGCATCGGGATTCGCAATCTCATGTTGTTCGTCTCGTTCCGTTTGTGCAGGTACGGGATAAACGGATGGTGCTCGTCGAATATTCCGGTGGCTGACAAATATTTCGGCTGCGGACGTGATTTCGAACCTGTCGATCGGCCGACACGCCCTGTCGGATGACTTGGCTACAATCGACGGCATCAGCCAAAACCCGGCGTGAAAAGAGCGAGGTGAAATGGTGCAGGACAGCAAGACTCAACCGACGCCGGAAAACCCGGGCGCGAACATGAATACAAATACATCGAGAAAGCGCCCGCTGGATGGCATTCGCGTGCTGGATTTATCGAGGGTGCTGGCGGGGCCGTGGTGCACGCAGAACCTCGCGGATCTCGGGGCGCAGGTGATCAAGATCGAGCGACCGGGCGCGGGCGACGATACCCGCACATGGGGGCCGCCGTTCCTGCGCGACGCCGAGGGGCGAGACACGTCGGAGAGCGCCTATTTCCTGTGTGCGAACCGCAACAAGCAGTCGGTTGCTATCGACATGAGTTCACCTGAAGGCGCTGCGTTGATCCGCGAGTTTGCGAAGTCCTGCGATGTGGTCGTCGAAAACTTCAAGGTGGGTGGGCTCAGGAAATACGGGCTGGACTACGAGAGTTTGTCGTCGCTCAATCCACGGCTTGTTTACTGTTCGATAACGGGGTTTGGTCAAAGCGGACCGCTATCGCAGCGCGCGGGTTATGACTTCCTGATCCAGGGCATGGGCGGCCTGATGAGCATCACCGGCGAACCCGACAGCGTCGCGGGCGGCGGTCCGGAAAAAGTCGGCGTTGCCGTGACAGATCTGATGGCTGGCATGTATGCGACTACCGGCGTGCTCGCCGCGCTGATGGAGCGCGAAAAAAGCGGGCTTGGGCAACATCTCGACATCGCGTTGCTCGATTGCCAGCTCGCCATGCTCGCCAACCAGTCGATGAATTACCTCACCACGGGCATCGCGCCCCAGCGCATGGGCAATGCGCATCCGAACATCGTGCCGTATCAGACTTTCGCCACGAGCGATGGTCATGTGATCGTCGCATGCGGCAACGACAGCCAGTTTCGTTCGCTATGCACCGCGATGAACGTACCCGAACTGGCGCTCGATGCGCGCTTCGCCACCAATAGTGGGCGTAGCGTGAACCGGGCGGAATTGTTGCCGCAACTGGCCGCGGTGTTCATGACGCGTCCTCGCGACGCTTGGGTCGACGCGCTCGAGGCGTGTGGCGTGCCATGCGGGCCGATCAACGATATCGCGCAGGCTTTCGATTCCGATCAGGCGCAGTTTCGCGGCGCGGCGCGGGAGATAACGCATCCTGTCGCGGGCGTGGCGCCGACGGTGGCGAGCCCGCTGCGGTTATCGGCTACGCCGGTTGCATACGATCAGGCGCCCCCAATGCTTGGACAGCACACGAGCGCCATGCTGCGCGACGTGCTTGGAATGGGCGATGCACAGATTGAGGAGCTGACGCGAACGGGCGTGATCGGCGGATAGCTTGATCGCTTCCTCGCGATGTCAGGTGTGTCGGTCCGGCGAGCCGACACTTTATGACAACGTTCAGCTTGACTCACCTAAAGCGCGTCAAGGTATGGTTGGTCATGTGAAATCCACGCAAGCACGCAGGATGCAAACCATGACCTCATATGATCGACGATCTTCCACGGGACGAGGCGGAACGCCTGTTGAGCCTCACCAAATTTGGCGATTCATCAACGGGATGGAGAAGGCGGCAGCACACGGTAAATTGGGCGAAGTGCGAGTTCGGCGTCACGGACGCCGAAGGCAAACGCATTCAGGATATCGCGGCTGATCTGTCTGTTCGGTACTGCCACCGGCCGCACCTCAAGCAATTCCTGTTCAGCATGTATTGCTCCCAGCATCGGGGTAATCGCCGTGCGTACCAGCTCGACGTTTTCCAAAGCGGTCGACGACCAGTCGGTGGTTATCAGCATCCTCACGAGCACGTGGGCCGCGATCGTTTAGCTGGCCACGCTGAATGGTCTGCGATCAGTTTTACGAGCGCGCTGCTGCTCTTCTGCAGGAAGACCAACTTGACGCTGTCATGCGTTTTACCTGACCCTTCGGTTCCGGAGTCGAAATGAATATCCAGTCGTCCTGCCAGGACATGTGCGCAAAGCTCGGCTTCGGCTGCGTGCAACTAGAAGATGAATACCCGCCCATGATGGCTCTCCAAACCCCTTTTGGCTTTTACGGTGGCGACCCATTCGAGATTTACGCGGAGTATCTGGGTGAGGGCGATCCCGAGCAGATACGGTTCTTTGATTCAGGGGGAACGCTGTTCCACTGCTTCGCTCGCCAGATCAATTCGTTTCATCTGCGGGACTATCAGGTCGTGAAAGCGGCGATCAAGCAGCCGGATATCAAGGTGACGCATGAGGGAGAAATTGAAGGCACGTTTGAAAATTGCCAACATGGCGTCGGGGTTCGCGAGTTATATCGACGCATTGATGAGTCTGGCCAGATGGGAGTTCGACAACGCGGGTACTGACTTCGCGGTCCGCGAGCCGAGCTGATCGGCGATACAAGGCTTTACCTCAACGCAATGAAGCCAGATGTCCTGGCAGTGAGGAGCACGCTAAAGGCTGCGGGCGTGTCAGGCCGTCACTATGGCTTCGACCTGTCGCAGGGTGACACGCAGATCGACGTGATCTCATGTCATCGCAACGCTTCGTCGTCGGAGTTTTACAAGCTTGTGGACCTGCGGGGCAATGCGCTGACTGCCAACATGCCAATCATCGTGGTGGTGGACGACCGTGTGCAGCCCGAGCAGGCGGATCGTGAAGTGGCTGTGATTGGCCAGTATGCGCAGGCGTGGCCCATGAGAAAGTTGATTGGGGCAGCGGGCGGCAGTCTGACACTGCATTGAGGTCATAGCCGAAGGTCGAACCCGGGAAATCGTGTAGATGCTCAAAGTTGCCAATCGAGCAACGGCATCGCTTTCTCTATCAGCTTTTCTAGCCTCGGCCGATTCAGCCACTCCTCGTACGTGACGAGGTGCGACTTTTCTATATCGGCGTCGAAGATCGCACTTTGCTGACGAGCGAATTCCCGATCGTAGATATTGAGATTCGCTTCATCGTTAAGCTTGAACGAGCGGCTATCGAAATTCGTCGATCCGACTGAAACCAGGTAATCGTCCACTACGAGTAGTTTGCAATGGAACATGGTCGGCTGATATTCATGAATTTCGATACCCGCGGCCAGCAAATCTCCCCAGCAGGCGCGGGAAGCCTCACGCACCGTATGCGTATCAATGCGTTTGCCGGGTGTCACAATGCGTACTCTCACGCCGCGTCGAGCGGCCTCCACCAAGGCATTGATCGCGAGGCCGTCGGGGACGAAATATGCGCTGGCCAGATGAATGCTGTGCGTGGCCGCAGTGATCGCCATGAGATACATCAGCTCCATGTCGTCCGCGCCGTGAGTGGGAGAGCTGCTGAACATGTGCGCGACGCCGTTACTCGCATCGCCCTCCGGCAAGGGGGATATCTCAGGAAAGTACTTGGGACCATGAAGCACGTTGCCAGTCGCCTTGATCCAGTTGTCCATGAAGACGGCCTGCATGTGTCCGACTACCGGACCTTCCACCCTGAAATGCGTGTCGCGCCAATGCTTTTCGTCTTGCGCGTGCCCGGTCCATTCTTCCGCAATCCCGACGCCGCCGGTGAAACCCACGTGGCCATCGATGATCAGCAGCTTGCGGTGCGTCCGGTTATTCATTCTCCCGAGTCCGGTCCAGTGCGGCTTGTGATACTGCACGACCTCGGCACCGGCTTGCCGCAATTCGTCGAGGTAACGGTGGTCCATTTTTTTGCAGCCCATCCAGTCGAGCAGGATATGCACAGCCACACCCGAGCGCGCTTTCTCCGACAACGCCTCCGCAAATCGCGCGCCAATTTCACCGGACCAGTAGATGAACGTTTCGAAGGTAATGGTCTCTTTGGCGGATTGAATGCCATCAAGCATGGAAGGGAAGATTTCGTCGCCGTTTAGCAGCACGGCATACCGGTTGCCCGACGTCACGGGCGGCCCTAGCAGAAGGCTCATTGAACGAATGAACTGCGGGTCGTCGCTGGCATACAGCCGGTCAATGTTGTGCTCGACCTTCTTTTCGCCGCTAACGAAGTTCGCAAGGATCAGGACCACGACGAGCGTGACGACTACCGTAAGCGGTATGGCGAGCAGGAGCATGTCGGATTCCGAGGAGACGAGTTGCAATCAGGAGAGGAGGACGCGTTGCGGGAGCCCGCAAGCATCGCGGATGCGCGGCGGACGATTCGACACGCTTTGTAGCAAATGTCGGACCTCCTATCGATTGCGCTGCGTTGACGGAGTTAAAGGACGTGGATCTGAATGCGGCCGCTGCATGGCAATCGCGCGACCGACCCTTCCCAATTCGCTCACTCGTCCACAATCGTGCTCAGATTCACGCGCACGCGTCGCAGCAGCGAGATCAGTTGCGCACGCTCGTCGGCGTCGAGCCCTGCCAACGCTTCCGTGGCTACTGAATCCCCCACCCGGCGAGCCCTGCCCAGCGCGCCTTCAGCCTTCGCCGTCATTCTCACGGTCCGTTCGCGACGGTCATCGGGATTCGAAAAACGTTCGATCCAGCCGCCTTCCTCCATCCGATCGAGCAGGCGGCCAGCCGATATCGGCGCGACTTCGAGCAGATCGGCCAGCCGCGCCTGGTTCACATCGCCGAAATGGGACAGATAGGCGAGCGCGCGGCATTGCGCCCGCGTGAGGTCGAGGGACGATTTCGCGAGTTCGTCGAAGCGCTTGCTGCACAAGCGGCCCACGTCCGAAATCAGAAAACCAAAGCGCTTGTCGAGGTGCGTTTCCATGCCCGGATTATACGAAAGAAGCTCGCGCACACGCATTCGAGCGGACGAGGGTTTCCCCGGGTTTCTGAGTCCTTGTTCCAATCATCAGCCTGTTTATAATAAGCATGCTTACTATTAAAGTAAGCGCCTTGATAACCGGATTGGCGCCTGAATGTCTTCTGAATCGATGCCGGCAAGCGCGGCGGCCACGCCGCTCAACCGGCCCATGCTCACGATCTCGATCATGCTTGCAACGCTGATCCAGACACTCGACAGCACGATTGCCAATGTCGCGCTGCCGCATATGCAGGGCACGTTGTCGGCGTCGCAGGACGAGATCACGTGGGTGCTGACGTCGTACATTGTTGCGGCAGCGATCGCCACGCCGCTGACCGGCTGGTTATCCGATCGGCTGAGCACAAAGCGGCTCCTGATCATATCGATCGCGGGTTTCACGGTCGCTTCGGCGCTGTGCGGGTTATCGGAGAGTCTTGCGCAGATTGTCGCGTCCCGATTGCTGCAGGGCATTTTCGGCGCCTCGCTCGTGCCGCTGTCGCAATCCATTCTGCTCGACATCAATCCACGCGAGAAGCAAGGTCAGGCGATGGCCGTCTGGGGCATGGGCGTGATGGTCGGGCCCATTCTCGGGCCAACACTCGGCGGCTGGCTCACCGACAGCTACAACTGGCGCTGGGTATTTTTCATCAACGTGCCGATCGGCGCGTTTGCGCTCTTTGGCGTGGTGACGTTCCTGCCGGCGCGAGCGGCGAAGCTCGGGGTGAAATTCGACGCGTTCGGGTTCGCTACGCTAGGCCTGGCGATCGGCGCACTTCAGGCCATGCTCGATCGCGGCGAGCAGCTCGACTGGTTCGGTTCGCTCGAAATCCGCATCGAAGCCATCCTTGCCGTGCTGGCTTTTATCTTTTTTCTCGCGCACACCGCGACCGCCGGCAAGCGTTCGTTCTTCAAGTACGAACTGCTGAAGGACCGCAATTTTGCGACCGGCGTGTTTTTCATCTTCATGATTGGCGCAGTGATGTACGCGACGCGTGCATTGTTGCCGCCGATGTTGCAGAACCTGATGAACTATCCCGTCGCCACGACGGGTCTGGTCACGGCGCCCAGCGGCGCGGGAACCATGGTCGCCATGCTGGTTGCCGGGCGGTTGTTACGACGCATCGACGCGCGTTTGTTGTTGCTCGCCGGCTTTCTCATTTCGGCGTTCGCGCTCTGGCAGATGATGCAATACACGCTGGTGCTGTCGGTGTCGGACATCGTGTGGCCCGGCGTGATCCAAGGTTTTGGGCTGGGTTTCGTCTTTGTGCCGCTGAGCGCGCTGACGTTTTCCACGCTGACGCCCGAACTGCGCGCCGACGGCACGGCGACCTACAGCCTGATGCGTAATATTGGCAGCAGTATTGGCATCTCGATTGTGCAGACCATGATGACGCGCGGCACGCAGGTCGCGCACGCCGATCTCGCAGCGAACGTGAACGTATTCAATCCGTCGATGCAGCCCATGCTCGAAAGTGGATCGCAGATGAGTCTCGCGCTGATGGATCAATCGATTAATCAGCAGGCGCAGATGATCGCGTACCTGAATGACTTCAAGCTGATGTTCGTCGCGACCTTGCTGGTGGTACCGCTGCTGTTGCTGATCCGGCCGATGCGAAGTGTTTCCAGCGAAACCCTCGCTCACGCGGCGGCGGATTGACGCAATTACTTGATGGACGAATTCGACAAAGCGGACGAATCGCGTGAAAGATCGCGTTGGGTCAGGTAGATGCGCAGATCGAATTCAATCTGGTGATACCCGGGCTGCATGAACTCGCATAGCCTGTAAAACGCTTTGTTGTGGTCGCTTTCCTTCAAATGCGCGAGTTCATGCACGACGATCATGCGCAAGAATTCCGGGGCCGCTTCCTTGAACAGCGACGCGACCCGAATCTCCTTCTTCGCTTTAAGCTTGCCGCCCTGCACGCGCGATATGGCTGTGTGCAGACCGAGCGCATGACGCAGTACGTCAAGTTTCGCGTCGTACATCACCTTATCGATAGCCGGCGCCACGCGCAGAAACTCCTGCTTGAGATCCGTGGTGTATTGATACAGCGCGCGATCCGATTGCACGGCGTGGCGGTGCGGATACCGGTCGTCGAGATACTTGCCGAGTTGGTCATCGGCGATAAGTTTGCGGACTTTATCCTGGAGCGTTTGCGGATAGGCGCTGAGGTATTTCAGAGGAAGCATGATGGGTCGTGACCGCCAAGTGGTGCCTTCGGCATTATAGGAGCGCGGCTCGGGCATCACGTCACGCAGTGGTTAGTTCAGCGAGCCAAGTGCGAATCGCGCTAAGCGCGCTCTCGCGTGCTCCATAAAATGCAAGCAATCAGCACAAGCTGCAACGGCAACCGCACGAGCAATAGCCACGATGGAACTTGTGGAAACTGATCCGCGTGCTGATACATGGAATATGTTGGCGGGCGTAACGGCAATGGTCAGTAACGTCAGCCCAATGCCCGCTGCACTTCGCGTGCGTTTGATCATCACGCCTGCCGCACCCAGCAACTCGAACACGCCGCTCACAATGACGGCCAGAAGCGGGAAGGGAATATAAGGCGGCACGATTTGCACGAAGAGCGGCATGTACAAGAAGTGGCACGCGCCGCCGATCAGAAAATACAAGAATACGAACCACAGTCCAATGCGCTGGCCCGCAGACATTCTTCTAGCCGATGAAAATCTGAGTGAAGACATGAATGAGCAAGCGCCGTGTGGTTGAGTCTTATTCGATGACAGCGCGAACCTTGCGCCAGGTTTGACACGAGAGCCCAAGACACGAGACTCCGAAAATCGATGGCCCAAAACAAAAAACCGCCCAGCAAGCTGGGCGGTTTTTTATCAATTCTGGTCGGGGTGAGAGGATTCGAACCTCCGGCCTCTACGTCCCGAACGTAGCGCTCTACCAGGCTAAGCTACACCCCGAATGTTCACTCTGAGACGGTTCGTTTCCTTTTCAGGACTGTCTTGCCGTCGAGTAAGAACATAATTCTAGCAGGCTCTCTTTAAAAATGGAATCTGGAAACGAAGAAATTGCATCCGCTGCTGCCTGAGCTTCCTGACGTGCACATTTCAACGTGTGATCGAGCGCACCAGACGTCGTGATGGCTTCAAAGATGGTATCGAATTTATCGGTGCCACCTTGTTCGATCGCCTCGCGCGCGAGCGCTGCCTGTTCAGCCGAACCATGCTCCATCAGATAGATGAGGGGCAGCGTGGGTTTGCCTTCACGCAGATCGTCTCCGGCATTTTTCCCCATCGATTCCGCCGTGCCGGTGTAATCGAGCCAGTCGTCCATGATCTGGAACGCTGTGCCGATACGGCGGCCAAACTCCGCCGCCGCCGCTTCCGTCCGGGCATCCGACCCCGACAAAACCGCGCCCAGTTGCGCCGCTGCTTCGAACAACTTGGCCGTCTTGTAGCGGATCACCTGCATGTAACGCGCTTCGTCCACGTCCGGATCGTGCATGTTGAGCAACTGCAGCACTTCGCCTTCCGAGATCACGTTGGTCGCAACCGACAGGATCTCCATCACGCGCATCTTGCCTACGCCGACCATCATTTCGAAGGAGCGTGAGTATAAGAAGTCGCCGACGAGCACGCTTGCCGCATTGCCGAACAGCGCGTTCGCGGTCTTGCGGCCGCGCCGGAGATCGGATTCATCGACAACGTCATCGTGCAGCAGCGTGGCCGTATGAATGAACTCGACGACCGCGGCCAGCTCATGCCGGTGCCCGGTGGTGTCGCCGAGCGCGCCGGCGACCAGCAACAGCAACGCGGGCCGGAGCCGTTTGCCGCCGGCGCCGATGATGTACTCGGAAATCTGGTTGATCAGCATCACTTCGGACGCCAGGCGCTGCCGGATGACGCGATTGACCTGCTTCATGTCCTCGGCGATAGGCTCGAGCACGTTGGCGGCGTTTGGGGAGGAAATGGCAGTGGACGACATGATCGGCAATTAGGGTAGTGCCGCGAATTATAAGGCGAATCGGCCGATAGCCGCCTCTAAAGACGCCGCGGATGAACCGCGCGGGGCGCTGCGACAAGCCTGATGGACGGCGTCAGGCGGCAAAATCGCGATAATGGTGCGCGCATGGTCCGTGTACGTTGCTCTGTCCGGTCTGAAGCGCCCCAGTTTTCGCGACGCACAAGGTTTTGACGGAGAACCTAACTCTCTGTATAATCACGCGTTTTCGCGCACGGTGTGCGGAAAAATGAATTCAGAGTGAGGTTCTCAATGTACGCGGTCATAAAAACCGGTGGCAAGCAGTATAAGGTTGCTGTCGGCGAAAAATTGAAAGTAGAACAGATACCGGCAGACATTGACGCTGAAATCACGCTCGACCAGGTTCTCGCAGTAGGCGAAGGTGAATCGATTCAGTTCGGTGCACCGCTGGTCAGTGGGGCTTCCGTCACATGTACCGTCGTGTCCCAAGGTCGTCACAAGAAGGTCACGATCTTCAAGATGCGTCGCCGGAAGCACTACCAAAAGCACGCTGGCCATCGCCAGAACTACACCGAACTGCGTATCGACGCTATCAACGCCGCGTAAGCGTCGTCGAGTCGATTAAGCTAAACGGTCAAGGAGCTATTAAATGGCACACAAAAAAGCAGGCGGGTCATCCCGCAATGGTCGCGACTCTGAATCAAAGCGCCTCGGCGTGAAGGTTTACGGCGGCCAGGCTATCAACGCAGGCGGCATCATTGTTCGCCAGCGCGGCACGCGCATGCACCCGGGCGATAACGTCGGCATGGGCAAGGATCACACCTTGTTCGCGCTGACCGACGGCCACGTCACGTTTTCGACGAAGGGCGCAGCAAAGAAGCATCTGGTCAACGTTGTCCCGGCTGCCTAAGGTGTAATCAGGCACGGGCTTCAGGACCGGAAAAGGCCCCGCGAAGTTCGCGGGGCTTTTTTCATTGGCTGGCTTGATTGACGCGGCCAGGCAGTGACATATATCGAATGGTCTAGTGGCTGGCATCGGCTGGTCGCGGCAGAATAGCGGAACACCGCTGAAACACGGGACGGAGCAACTCATGAAGTTCATTGACGAAGCGAGAATTGAAGTCATCGCCGGCGACGGAGGGGATGGCAGCGCGTCGATGCGGCGCGAGAAGTTCGTCCCGTTCGGCGGACCGGATGGCGGCGACGGCGGCCGGGGCGGCAGCGTGTATGCGGTTGCAGACCGCAACATCAACACGCTGATCGACTACCGGTATGCGAAGAAACACCAGGCGCGCAACGGCGAAAACGGCCGCGGCGCCGACTGTTACGGCAAGGGCGGCGACGACATCATTTTGCGCATGCCGGTCGGCACGATCATCGCGGACACGGAGACGGGTGAGTTGATCGCCGATCTGACCGAGCACAACCAGAGCGTGTTGATTGCGCACGGCGGCGCGGGCGGTCTCGGCAACCTGCACTTCAAGTCAAGTACGAACCGCGCGCCGCGTCAGAAGACGGAAGGCAAGCCGGGCGACCGGCGTATGTTGCGCCTCGAGTTGAAAGTGCTCGCCGACGTCGGTCTGCTCGGCATGCCGAACGCGGGCAAGTCCACGTTCATCACGGCGGTGTCGAATGCGCGGCCGAAAATTGCCGACTATCCGTTCACCACGCTCGCACCGAATCTCGGCGTGGTGCGTGTGGGACCGGAAAAGAGCTTCGTCATCGCGGATATTCCGGGTTTGATCGAAGGCGCGGCGGAAGGCGCGGGTCTGGGTCACCGCTTCCTGCGGCACTTGCAGCGCACCGGCGTGCTGCTGCATCTCGTCGATCTGGCCCCGTTCGACGACGCGGTCGATCCTGTCGTGGAAGCGCGCGCGATCGTCAACGAATTGCGCAAGTACGACGAAGCGCTATACGAAAAACCGCGTTGGCTGGTGCTGAACAAGCTCGACATGGTGCCGGACGACGAACGTAAATCGCGCGTCGCCGACTTCATCAAGCGTTATGAATGGGACGGTCCGGTGTTCGAAATCTCGGCGCTCACAGGGCAAGGTTGCGAAAGCCTGACCTACGCCATCTTCGATTACATCTCGAAGAACTCGGATGCATCGCGGGCGGCGGAAGCCGAAGATCTCGCCGCGGATGTCCGTTTCCGCGACGAACCCGCCGTCGTGGCGCCGCAGCGCGCGCCGGGGGTCGACGAAGACGAAGACGAAGCGTAAAAGTCTGGCCCGTGGTTATCGAGGCAAATCCGAGGAGAAATGCGTCAGATGCGTTCCGTCATAGCCGCTTCGAAGCGACTCGTAGTGAAAGTGGGATCGAGCCTGGTAACCAACGACGGGCGCGGGCTCGACCACGCGGCCATCGCGCGCTGGGCCGCGCAGATTGCAGCGTTGCGCGGGCAGGGCAAGGAAGTCGTTCTGGTCAGTTCGGGCGCGATTGCCGAGGGCATTCATCGGCTGGGCTGGACGAAGCGGCCGCGTGAAATAGACGAGTTGCAGGCTGCAGCGGCGGTCGGGCAAATGGGTTTGGCGCAGGTCTATGAAAGCAGTTTCGCTAAACATGGCATGCGGACCGCGCAGATTCTGCTGACGCACGCCGATCTCGCCGACCGTGAACGCTATCTGAACGCACGCTCAACGCTGCTCACCCTGCTACGTCTGGGTTGCGTGCCCATCATCAATGAAAACGACACCGTCATCACCGACGAAATCAAATTCGGCGATAACGACACGCTCGGCGCGTTAGTGGCGAATCTCATAGAAGGCGACGCGCTGATTATCCTCACCGATCAGCGCGGCCTGTTTACCGCCGACCCACGGCGCGACCCCATGGCCACGCTGGTAGAACAGGCTGACGCGGGCACGCCCGAACTCGAAGCCATGGCGGGCGGCGCGGGTTCTAGCCTGGGGCGCGGCGGCATGCTGACCAAGATTCTCGCCGCGAAACGCGCGGCGCATAGCGGCGCGAATACGGTCATCGCTAGCGGGCGAGAGTCGGATGTGCTGACCCGGCTGGCGTCGGGCGAGATGATCGGTACACAACTCATGGCGCGGACAGCCCGCATGGCGGCCCGTAAGCAATGGATGGCCGATCATTTGCAGGTGCGTGGCCACGTGGTTATCGACAACGGTGCGGTCGAAAAGCTTACCGCAGACGGCAAAAGCTTGCTGCCAATTGGCGTGATCGATGTACACGGCGCGTTCGCGCGTGGTGATGTGATCGCGTGCATGAATCCGGGCGGTCAGGAAGTGGCGCGCGGTATTACGAACTACAGCAGCTCTGAGGCGCGGCTGATCCAGCGCCGGCCGAGTGGTGAAATCGAAACGGTGCTGGGATATATGCTCGAACCTGAGTTGATACATCGAGACAACCTGGTTTTGGCATAAGCAGCCACGTTGGGTGCTCAGAAGCGAAAAATCCGCCAATTGGCGGATTTTTCGTTTATTTCCTCAAAAGTCGCAAATTCTCAACGGAAAATTAGAAAAAAGCATACTGACCGTCACACGCAGCAGGCTTTTTCAATAGTCATCCGCTTCAGTGATAGTTCGAAACCGCCGTCCGCTTCGCCTGAATATTCGACAAAATCTGCTGCGCTGGCCCTGACGGCAGCTTGTTCACGCAGAAATAATCCTGATACAAGGCGGCGTGATAGGCGTTTAACTCGCCGTTTTCAATCCGTCGAAAATCGTTTTCGACCGTGCGGTCCCAGTCGGTTTGGTCCTCATTAATGCTCGCATACAGGCGCCAGTTATAGTTGTCGCAGCGAATGCCTTCGTAATTGACGTTGCGCGCGCCAGCCGGGCTTTTCACGACGATTGTGTAGCGGATCACGCCGTCGGTGCCTACGGTAAGCGAGTTTTTATCGATGAAAAAACTCAGCGGCGTATTGTTCGACACCGTAATTTCAAGGAGATTGGCATCTTTTGGCAGCGGAGGCAGGGTATCCACCTTGTTTTCGGTCCAATTCGGCGCGCGGTCCATGAGGTAGACGAACGCGCTGTCGTCCTTGTTGGACGGGTTGGAACTGCCGCAACCGGCGAGCACGACAAGGGCTGCCGCGGATGCCGCGAACAATGCAATGGCTTTCAATTCTTGATTTCCCGAGGTTGATGCAGAAGCGACTGCAAATTGATCGTGCCGCGTGATGACGCCGCGTTTTGTCCCTTGAAGGGAAACGCTGGCATGTCAAGCACGCAAACCCAGCCTTCGACGCTGCACGAAAAAAAGCGGCGTGCGTTGCCGCACCGCCGCTTCGGATGACACACGTCCTAATCCCGCGAAGGACGTTGTGCGTAGATGTGCAGCTCTTCGGTCACCGAACATTCTGCCTGAATGACACTACCGTTAGCAGAAACGGTCGCATCTTCCATGGTCATGCCCTGAATCACACGCGGATAACGATTGGCGTGATGCGCCATACGTTCCGCGCGCTCAGCACGCACAACTGCTCGCCTGAGAAAGCGCGAAAGTTCCGTGAGCGCAAGCTGATAAACATCCCGCTTGAACTCGATCACCGCATCAAGCGGGACCCAATACTCATTCCACCGCCAGGCATCGAATTCCGGATGATCAGTCGCACGCAAACAAATGTCACAGTCGCGGCCTACCATGCGTAACAAAAACCAAATCTGTTTCTGTCCGCGATAATGCCCGCGCACCTCGCGCTTGATGAACTTGTCCGGCACCTCATAACGCAGCCAGTCGCGGGTCCGACCCACGACCTTCACGTGCTCCGGAAGCAAACCGGTTTCTTCGTGTAACTCCCGATACATCGCTTGCACGGGGGTCTCGCCGTACTTGATGCCCCCCTGCGGAAACTGCCAGGAATGTTCACGCAGCCGTTTGCCCCAAAACACTTCGTTGTGCGCGTTCAAGAGGATGATGCCGACGTTCGGGCGAAAGCCTTCACGATCCAGCATACAACCACCTTCGAATCCTTTAAAATTGCTTTGATTATAAACAGATAACGGGCCTGGCGCACCGGCACGAACCCGAATCGGGGTTCGTTTCGCTTCGGTGCCCGGGATGCTGGGGCGGGTGGCTAACGCCTTACCGCATCGCTGTCCCGTCGTTCACTTGTTCCGCACGTTCTGCATGTTCCGCAGGTTTGGGCGACAAACCCATTCAATCGACGCGCTCCCGCATTGGAAAATTTTTGAATGAAAGCATCCCGTTTCTTTATTGGCACCCTGAAGGAAGCTCCCACCGACGCGGAAATCGTCAGCCACCAACTCATGATGCGTGCGGGCATGATTCGCCGCGTGGCAGGCGGTATCTATAGCTATCTGCCTATCGGCCTGCGTTCCATTCGCAAGGTGGAAGCGATCGTGCGTGAAGAAATGAACCGGGCCGGCGCGCTCGAATTGTTGATGCCCGGCGTGCAACCGGCCGAACTCTGGCAGGAATCGGGACGCCTGGACCAGTACGGTCCGGAATTGCTGCGTATCAAGGATCGCCATGACCGCGACTTCGTGCTCGGACCGACGCACGAAGAAGTGGTGACGGACATCGCGCGGCGCGAGATCAAGAGCTACCGGCAACTGCCGGTCAATTTCTACCAGATCCAGACCAAGTTCCGCGATGAAATCCGGCCGCGTTTCGGCGTGATGCGCGGGCGCGAATTCATCATGAAGGACGCGTATTCCTTCGATCGCGACCAGGCGAGCCTCGCCGAGTCGTACAAGAAAATGTTCGATGCCTACGTGCGTGTTTTCACGCGTATTGGCCTGGAATTCCGTGCGGTCGCGGCAGACAACGGCTCGATCGGCGGCAGCGGTTCGCATGAATTTCACGTGATCGCCGATACCGGCGAAGACGCTATCGCGTATTGCCCGACCTCGGATTACGCCGCAAACGTGGAAGCCGCCGATGCGCTGCCGCTGAATGCAACGCGCGCGGCGCCTGCCGAAGAGATGAAGAAGACGGCCACGCCGGGCAAGGCGAAGTGCGAAGCGGTCGCGGAACTGCTGAACATTCCGCTGGAACGCACGATCAAGTCGATCATCCTTGCGACGGAAAACGAAGGTGCCGAGCCGACCATCTGGCTATTGATGTTGCGCGGTGACCATTCGCTCAATGACATCAAGGCGAACAAGCAGCCAGGTCTGGCGGGTTATCGCTTCGCTACCGAAGCTGAAATTATCGATACATTCGGCACGCCGCCCGGTTATCTCGGCCCGCTCAATACGAAGAAGCCGATCAAGGTGATCGCGGACCGCACGGTCGCGAACATGAGCGATTTCGTGGTGGGCTCGAATGAAGTCGACTATCACACCACCGGCGTGAACTGGGGACGTGATCTGCCGGAACCGGTCGTGGCGGACATCCGCAATGTGCTGGCCGGCGATCCGTCGCCCGACGGCAAGGGCACGCTGGAAATCTGCCGCGGCATTGAAGTGGGTCACGTGTTCCAGCTCGGCACGAAGTATTCGGATGCCATGGGCGCGTCGTTCCTCGATGAAAACGGCAAGCCCGCGCCCATGCAAATGGGCTGCTACGGCATTGGTATCACGCGCATTTTGGGCGCTGCGATCGAACAGAATTTCGACGCCAAGGGCATCATCTGGCCGGAATCGATTGCACCGTTCGAAGTCGTGTTGTGCCCGATGGGCTACGACCGCAGCGACGCCGTTCGCGAGCAAGCCGACAAGCTCTACGCGGCGCTGCAGGCTGCGGGCATCGACGTGGTTCTCGATGATCGCGGCGAGCGCCCCGGCGTCATGTTCGCTGATTGGGAACTCATTGGCGTGCCGCACCGGCTGGTGATTGGTGACCGCGGACTTAAGGACGGCAAGCTCGAATACCAGGCACGACGCGACGCTGAAGCTACATTGCTGCCGGTGGACGACGCGGCCAACATCGTGATCGAGAAGGTGCGCGCTGCATTGGCCCGTGGAGTGGCCCAGTAACGTGCAGTACAACTTCCTCTCGGCGACGGTGCTGCTCATCCTGATCACCGATCCGCTTGGCAATATCCCGATCTTCATCAACGCATTGCGTGGTGTGGCAAAGGAACGCCGGCGGGTGGTGATCTTGCGGGAAGTTGCCATCGCCTTTGGGATCTTGCTGGTATTCATGCTGGTCGGCGACCGCTTTCTTCGCGCGATGAGCCTGACGGATTTATCGTTGCGGCTGGGCGGCGGGATTGTGCTGTTCCTGATCGCGCTGCGCATGATTTTTCCGCATCCCGATGGTCCGATGGGCGGTGATTCACGCGGTGGCGAACCGCTGATCGTGCCGTTGGCCATTCCCGCGCTGGCCGGTCCGTCGGCGCTGGCGACGGTGATGTTGCTGACATCGCAAGCACCCGGGCAGATGTGGGAGTGGGTCGGCGCGCTGACGGTCACCATGATGGTCTGCGCGGTCGTGCTGGTGCTGGCCGAGAAGATCCAGCATTGGTTGGGCGAACGCGCGGTCACGGCGTTTGAAAGGCTGATGGGGTTGGTGCTGGTCGCGATATCGGTGGAAATGATCCTCACCGGAATACGGACGTTTGTGCATCAGTTGGCTGCGAGTAGCTGAGCTGACTGAAGATGTTCCGGACGATGAACGTACAAAGGCCGTTTCAACTTACGTTGAAACGGCCTTTTAATCTTCGGTGCCTTGCGTTCACCGCCAAGCAACTGATGCGGCCGATCGCCGCACCTCAATCCTCAGCGACACATCACGCGCCTTCCGTCAGCGCCCGGATGGTCGGCAGGTTGCGCCAGTATCCCTTCGCGTCCATGCCGCAGCCGAACACATACCGGTCCGGCACTTCGAAGCCGCAAAAGTCCGGCCGCAACGGCTTCTCTTTATTGATGAGCTTCTCGCACAGCACGGCCGAGAGGAATTTCTTCGCGCCCATGGCCATGATGCGGTCGCGGATAGCGGCCATGGTCTCGCCTTCATCCAGGATGTCATCGAGCACCAGCACCACGCGATCTTTCACCGCTTCCGCCGGCGCCACGCGCCATTCCATCTTGTCGCCGCCTTTGGTCGTGTTCCGATACCGCGTCAAGTGGATGTAGTCGAACTCAAGGGGAAAGTCGAGATGCGGCAGCAGCATGCCGGTGAACACGGCCGCGCCACCCATGACGGACAGCACAAGCGGAAACTCTTCGCCGGTGCTCGCTCCGATGGCTTTCGCCATGCTTTCGATCGACGCGGTCACGTCCTGCGCCGAAACAATCTCTTCGGAGTGGCTGAAAATGTGGAGTGCTTCTTCGCGATTCATAGGGCAGGCGGCGAGGGTGTAGAGCTACAAAAGGGAAACGAGGCGCAGAGCGCGCGCCACCACATAATAAACCCGCGTTCCTCAACGAAACGCGGGCCAAAAAAATCGAAGCTGGGCCGAGATCAAAAACTTCAACGCATGCCGGGCATCATGCCCTTCATGCCGCGCATCATTTTCTGCAGATTGCCGCCCTTGAGCTTTTTCATCATGCCGCGCATCTGTTCGTATTGAGCGAGCATGCGGTTGACTTCCTGGACCTGCACGCCCGCACCCGCTGCAATACGGCGCTTGCGCTGCGCCTTGATCAGGTCGGGTTTCGCGCGTTCCACTAGCGTCATGGAATTGATGATGCCTTCCATCCGGCGCATCTGTTTTTCCGCGATGCCCATGTTCGCGCCCGCCGCGGCCTGCTGGAACTGCGCCGGCAGCTTGTCCATCAACGACGACAAACCGCCCATGTTCTTCATCTGCGCAAGTTGTGCGCGGAAGTCGTTCAGGTCGAAATCGCCGCCTTTCTTGACTTTATCGGCGAGTTTTTGCGCGGCCGCGCCGTCCACGCCTTTCTGCGCTTCTTCGACCAGGGCAAGGATGTCGCCCATGCCGAGAATCCGGTTCGCCATCCGGTCCGGGTGGAACACTTCCAGCCCGTCCAGTTTTTCGGCAACACCCACGAACTTGATCGGCTTGCCGGTCACATGGCGCACGGAAAGCGCCGCGCCACCGCGTGAATCGCCGTCCAGCTTGGTCAGCACCACGCCGGTCAGCGGCAGCGCGTCGCTGAACGCCTTCGCAGTGTTCACGGCGTCCTGGCCGAGCATGGCGTCGACGACGAAAAGCGTTTCCGCGGGCTTCAGGATGGCGTGAAGCTCGGCGATTTCCTTCATCATCGCTTCGTCGATACCGAGCCGGCCGGCCGTATCGACGATCAGCACGTCGTGGAAATGGCGTTTCGCCCAATCCACCGCCGCACGGGCGATATCGGCCGGTTTCTGATCCGGCTCCGACGGGAAAAAGTCCGCGCCGACTTGCTCGGTCACCGTTTTCAACTGCTGAATAGCGGCCGGACGATACACGTCGACGGAAACCGTCAGCACTTTTTTCTTGTGTTTCTCGCGCAGCAGCTTGGCGAGCTTGCCTGACGTGGTGGTTTTACCCGCGCCTTGCAAGCCGGCCATCAGGATGATGGCCGGCGGCGTGACCGCGAGATTCAGCTCGACGGCCTTACCCTCGTAATCCCCGCCGATGATCGCCGTCAGCTCGCGCTGCACCACGCCAACGAGAGCCTGACCCGGCGACAAGCTGGACAGCACTTCTTCGCCGAGCGCTTTCTCCTTCACTTTCGCGATGAATTCGCGCACGACCGGCAACGCGACGTCGGCCTCGAGCAGCGCCAGGCGTACTTCGCGCAGCATTTCCTGCGTGTTAGCCTCGGTGAGCCGGGCTTCGCCGCGCAGCGTCTTGACGACGCGCGCCATCCGTGTAGTGAGTGTGTCGAGCATGGGAGCGTGTGAGAGCGTATGAGTACCGGCGTCCTGACGGCTCTTGCTTCAAGACGACCTGGCAAGAGGGGGAAGACGTCGTGGCTTCAGGGCCTGGTGTAAACTTCGAACATGGATATTGTACTGTATGCCCTCACTGCGCTTCTCTACGGCGGACTTGCCGTAGCTGGCTGGCGCGCGCATCGCAACACGGCCGTCGAGCCGGCGCTGGCGGGCATGCCGGCGGGCGGTCGCCTGGCGGGTGGCATGACGACCGGAATGAACCCCGGCATGGCCGACTCCATGCGGCGCGGCCGGGCATCGAAGGCGTCAGGCATGAGCGCGATGGGGCGCGTATTGCTCGGCGTCGCGTTGCTCGTACACGGCGTCTTGCTGCACACCACCATCTTTCCGCAGAACGCGATGGTGTTCGGTTTCGCCTTCGCACTCTCCGCCATGTTCTGGCTGGGCGCTGGCATCTACTGGATAGAAAGCTTTTTCTTCCCGCTCGACGGCTTGCGCTTGCTCGTGCTGCCGCTAGCTTGCGTGGCTTCGGTCATGCCGCTGATTTTTGGCGGCGTACGCGTGCTGCCGTATGCCGCTGCGCCCATGTTCAAGCTGCACTTCCTGATTGCGAATATTGCGTACGGGCTGTTCGCGATTGCCGCGCTTCACGCCATCCTGATGCTGATGGTCGAAAAGCGTCTGCAGAACATGCGCGGAACGAGCACGCGGCATACATCGAATAGCTGGGTGTCGAGCTGGCTCGATACCCTCCCGCCATTGCTCACGCTGGAAAAATTATTGTTCCGCCTGATTGCTGCGGGTTTCGTGCTGCTGACGCTCACGCTTATATCGGGGGTCGCGTTCAACGAGCAACTCGTCGACAAAGCGTTCAAACTCGATCACAAGACCGTGTTCGCCATTTTGTCGTGGCTGATGTTCGGCGCGCTGCTGACCGCTCGCCGCGTGTCGGGCTGGCGCGGTCGCGCCGCGTTGCGCTGGGTGCTGGCTTCGTTCGTCGCGTTGCTGCTCGCTTATGTGGGCAGCCGCTTCGTGTTCGAAGTGTTGCTGCATCGAGCGGTCGTTTGACGCGGTTAGCTGAAACCCCGGCCTCTCATTGCCTCTACTATTAGTAAGATCATGCGCCAACTTCTTCTGCTGATTTTTGTGTTCTTCGCGAGCCAGTGGCTGTTCAAGAAGCTCAAGCGCGCTCAGGCTCCCGCCGGCGCGCAAACAGGTCCACAAGGTGGAGGCGCCACGCGCGCTTCTCGTGGTCCTTCGGCTTCGAGCTCCGCGCCGCAACTCCCTGATGCCCTCGTGCGCTGCGCCGAATGCGGCGTGCATACGCCGAGTAGCGAAGCGATTGTCGCGGCCGGGCATCGCTTCTGCTGTTCCGATCACGCCCAGCGCTACGCCACTCATCCCACTGGCCGCGACGCTCGATGAGCGTGGCTGGTTTGATCGATGCAAACGGCTGGTACACGGCGGCGCTCCAGCTGCCGTCTCCGAATTTCGAAGCGCGTCCGGGGGGCATCGAGCCCACGCTCGTTGTGGTTCACAACATGAGCCTGCCGCCCGATGAATTCGGCGGCAGCGCCATCGCCGAGTTCTTCCAGAACCGTCTCGACCACGACGCACATCCGTACTACGACCACTTGCGCGGCATGCGAGTCTCGTCGCACTTCGTGATTCATCGCGATGGCCGCATCGAGCAGTACGTGTCGTGCAACGAGCGCGCATGGCACGCGGGCGTGTCGAGCTTTCTTGGCCGTGAACGATGCAACGACTTTTCGGTGGGCATCGAACTGGAGGGCAGTGATCGATGTGCGTTCGAGGACGCGCAATACACGTCGCTCAACGATGTAATCCAGGCGCTCACCCGACGTTATCCGATCGAAGCACTAGCCGGTCACTCGGACATCGCACCGGGTCGTAAAACGGATCCCGGCCCGTACTTTGAATGGTGGCGATTGCAACGCGATACACAACTTCCGCCTCGGTACTTTCCCTATCTCGCCAACGTTTGATTCGATGCTCGCTTGCCCTTGATTGCAAGTGAGTCACTGAGCGACGTGAGCTATTTTGACGCGCTGCGGCTTGCCATCGTTCGCTGGATTGGCGCCAGCTATGCCTGATCGCTGCCAATGAATCCGCGCCGCTTTCTTTTTGCATTGCAGCGAGTTTGCGTGTGTTCCCGGCACCTTGGCGCGCTATCCCTTATCTGACTTTGGCATTTCAAAAGTCAACCCTCCAAGGCTATTCTTCAGCAAATAAAAGTTTTTGAGACTGTGCGGAATGCCACTATACTTGGTGCTCAGGGACGTATTTCGCACTATATGTTGTGTTGTCCAAGCGGCGCCCCGCTCGTAGAGCCGGCGCCGTATGCTTTCCCGGCCATAGAAGAAAACACCGGATAAGCAACTGATTTGTCGCGTAAAAAACGTCGACATGCAGTTTGAAAGACCGAGGCAAACAGGCGTCGCAAGAGAGGTTGTCTTCGTCAGTTTGAAGCGTACTGGTCCATGGAAAAATCATTGGACCAGACGCAAGAACGGCACCGGCGATTTTCCCGGCAAAGCCATTTTCAGTTTTCAATTTCATCGTCGTGCGTGGTTGGCAAGGTAGGAAAACGCAGTAGTGAGCAGCAACAAAGCAGCATCAGGCGACCACCACGCGCGGCACGCATCTCAACAATCCGCGGACGTTCCGCACTATCGAACACCTGGAGATTTGCACATGCAAACCACCGACAACGCCACGACTTCCTACGAGGGCGCCTCCGTGCGGCCCATCGGCGTACAGGGTCAGCAGCCGAGCAACAGCTCGCTCGCGCCGGACGCCACACTGGCCGACTACAAAGTCATCCGCCGCAACGGGACCGTGGTGTCGTTCGAGCCGTCGAAGATCTCCATCGCTGTGACGAAGGCTTTCCTGGCGGTGAACGGCGGTCAGGGCGCAGGCTCGGCGCGCGTGCGCGAGCTGGTCGAACAACTGACGCAAAGCGTGGTCCGGGCGCTGGTTCGCAGCCGTCCGAACGGCGGTACGTTTCATATCGAAGATATCCAGGATCAAGTCGAACTCGCGCTGATGCGCGGCGGCGAGCACAACGTGGCGCGCGCATACGTGCTGTATCGCGAGAAGCGCACGCAAGAGCGCGCGCATGCACCGGAAACGCGCGCGAACGCGCTGGGCATCAACGTGATCGATAACGGCGTGTCGCATCCGCTGGATCTCGACGCGTTGAAGGCGCGCATCAACGAAGCGTGCGTGAATCTCGGCAGCGAAGTGAACGCTGACCCGATCGTCGCGGAAACGGTGAAGAACCTGTACGACGGCGTGCCGATGGCGCAAGTCTACGACTCGGCCATTCTTGCCGCGCGCACCATGATCGAAAAGGACCCGGCGTACAGCCAGGTCACCGCGCGTATCCTGCTGCACACCATCCGTCGCGAAATCCTGGAAGAAGACGTCTCGCAAGGCGAAATGGCCACGCGTTACGCTGAATATTTCCCGCTGTTCATCAAGCAGGGCGTGGAAGCGGAACTGCTCGACGAAAAACTCCAGCAGTACGACTTGAAGCGCCTGGGCGCCGCGCTCGACGCTGACCGCGATCTGCAATTCGGCTATCTCGGCCTGCAGACGCTGTATGACCGCTACTTCCTGCACAACGAAACCAAGCGCATCGAATTGCCGCAGGCGTTCTTCATGCGCGTTGCAATGGGCCTGGCGCTGAACGAAATTGACCGCGAGGCGCGGGCAATCGAGTTCTATAACGTGCTGTCGAGCTTCGACTTCATGTCGTCCACTCCAACGCTGTTCAACTCCGGCACGCGCCGTTCGCAATTGTCGTCGTGCTATCTGACGACGGTGGCCGACGATCTCGACGGTATCTACGAAGCGCTGAAGGAAAATGCGCTGCTGTCGAAGTTCGCGGGCGGCTTGGGCAACGACTGGACGCGCGTGCGTGCGCTCGGTTCGCACATCAAGGGCACGAACGGCAAGTCGCAAGGCGTGGTGCCGTTCCTGAAGGTCGTGAACGACACGGCCGTCGCGGTGAATCAGGGCGGCAAGCGCAAGGGCGCGGTCTGCGCGTACCTGGAAACGTGGCATCTGGACATTGAAGAATTCCTGGAACTGCGCAAGAACACGGGCGATGACCGTCGCCGCACGCACGACATGAACACGGCGAACTGGATTCCCGACCTGTTCATGAAGCGCGTTCACGAAGGCGGCGACTGGACGCTGTTCTCGCCGGCTACCTGCCCGGACCTGCACGACCTGTTCGGCGCACCGTTTGAAAAAGCGTACGTGGCGTATGAAGAGAAAGCCGCACGCGGCGAGATCAAGCTGTTCAAGAAGGTTCCGGCTGCGCAACTGTGGCGCAAGATGCTGGGCATGCTGTTCGAAACGGGTCACCCGTGGATCACGTTCAAGGATCCGTGCAACATCCGGTCGCCGCAGCAGCACGTGGGCGTTGTCCACTCGTCGAACCTGTGCACGGAAATCACGCTGAACACCAGCGACACCGAAATCGCCGTGTGTAACCTCGGCTCGGTGAACCTCGTCGCGCACATGAAGAAGCAGGCCGACGGCACGCTGGCGCTCGACCACGAGAAGCTCAAGCGCACTGTCAGCGTCGCCATGCGCATGCTCGACAACGTGATCGACATCAATTACTACGCTGTCGCCAAAGCACGTAATTCGAACCTGAAGCATCGTCCGGTCGGCATGGGCATCATGGGCTTCCAGGACTGCCTGCACTTGCTGCGCACGCCGTATGCGTCGAAGGAAGCAGTCGAATTCGCCGATACATCGATGGAAGCGGTCTGCTACTACGCGTACTACGCATCGACGGAACTGGCGCAAGAGCGCGGCCGTTATTCGAGCTATCGCGGCTCGCTGTGGGATCGCGGCATTCTCCCGCAGGATTCGCTGAAGTTGTTGGCCGAAGCCCGCGGCGGGTACGTGGAAGTGGACGACAGCGCGTCGATGGACTGGACCGAGCTGCGTTCGCGGATCGCCACCTACGGCATGCGCAACTCGAATTGCGTGGCAATCGCTCCGACCGCGACTATTTCGAACATCATCGGCGTGTCGGCATGTATTGAGCCGACGTTCCAGAATTTGTACGTGAAGTCGAATCTGTCGGGTGAATTCACGGTCGTGAACGATTACCTCGTGCGTGACCTGAAGGAACGCGGCCTGTGGGACGAAGTGATGGTCTCGGACCTGAAGTACTTCGACGGCACGCTGTCGCGTATCGACCGGGTTCCGGCTGACCTGCGGGCAATCTACGCAACAGCGTTCGAACTCGATGCTACGTGGGTGGTGGAAGCAGCATCGCGTCGCCAGAAGTGGATCGACCAGGCGCAATCGCTGAACATCTATATGGGCGGCGCGTCGGGCAAGAAGCTGGACGAGGTGTACAAGCTGGCGTGGCTGCGCGGTCTGAAGACCACCTACTACCTCCGCACGATGGCTGCCACCCACGTCGAGAAGTCGACGGTCGCTCACGGTCAGCTGAACTCGGTGCCGTCGGGTAATTCGGGGAACGGCGAGGGCGGTGCTTCAGGCGCGAACGGCAACGGTTTTGGTTCGCAGGGTTCGCATGGATCGTCGACGGGTGGTTTCAACGCCGCTGCGGTTGCGGCGCCGGCGATTGCCACTGCGGCGGAACAGCAAGCCGATGGTCCGGTTTGCATGATGCGTCCGGGCGATGCGGGCTTCGACGAGTGCGAGGCTTGCCAGTAAGTTGTAATGGGCGAGAGGCCGATGTAATCGGCCTCTCGCTAGTCGGATAGTCGGTGGGATTGAAGGCCGGTACGAAACGTTGGTTCTTCCCACAGCGGAAAGGGCAGGCGAATTCGGAACCGGCCTTTTGTATTTGTGGTTGCTGAATTCCCGTTGCTTGCAGAGCCTGAGATTCGGCTTACGGGACCGAAGCAATTGCTCTTTCCGCAATCGGGGCTGGATGTGCTGTCACCGCATTTAGCCAAGCCCCGCACACCGCTTCACCCGCGCGTGCCTCTCGATATCTCGTGCCCGGCGTCGTGTCCCAGCTTCGCGGTAATAGGTATCGAAAGGAACGAGAACAATCCGACGACCACAAAGGCCGGCCAGAAATCCGACCAGACGATGTGCGGATGTCCCTGCAGCTCATGCGAAATCTGCAGCGCGATCCCGCCGATTGTCACGCCCAACCCCAGCGACACTTGCTGGATAAAACTCCCGAGACTCGTCGCGCGGCCCACGTCGCGGCTTTCGATTTCGGCATACGTCAGCGAGTTGAGGCTCGTGAATTGCAACGCCGGGAAAAAACCGCCCAGCAGCACGACGGACCAGATGACCCACGTCGGCGTTCCGGGATAGAACATGCCGCAGGCGGCGATCGCAATACCCGACAGCGCCGCGTTCACCATCAGCGTCTGCCGGAAGCCAAACCGGTGCAGCACGCGCGACGCGAGCGAGCGCATGAACATGCCGCCGAACGCAGACGCGCAGGTGATCGAGCCGGACTTGAACGCGCTCATGCCGAGCCCTTCCTGCATCGCGAGCGGGAGCAGGAACGGCACGGCGCCCAAGCCGATGCGAAACAGCGAGCCGCCCATCACGCTCGCCTGGAACGTCGGCACGCGCAGGAAACGCAAATCGAGAAGCGGGATTTTTACGCGTCGCGAGTGCAGCAAATACGCGATGAGAAAAGCCACGCCGCCCAGCGTCATGCTCGTCGCGGTCAGGTTGGAGACCAGCTCGCCGCCAATCAGCGAGAGCCCGAGCAGGAACAACGTGCCGCCGCTTGCTGACAAAAAGAAACCGAACCAGTCGAGCCGTCCGGGATGCGGCTCGCGCGCATTACCGATGTAACGGTTCGTCAGGTAGATGCCAAGGATGCCGATCGGGATGTTGATGAAGAAGATCAGGCGCCAGTGCAGATAGGTGGTGATGAAGCCGCCCAGCAGCGGCCCGACGGCGGGGCCGAGCATGGCGGGCAGCGAGAGGTAGTTCATCGCGCGGATGAATTCGGAGCGGCGTACCGAGCGGAAGATGATGATCCGCCCGACCGGCACCATCATCGCGCCGCCGACGCCCTGCACGAAGCGCGCGAGCGTGAACGGGATCAGCGAGGTGGACGCGGCGCACAAGAGCGAGCCGGCGACGAAGATGCCGATAGCGAGACGGAAGATGGTGCGCGCGCCGAAGCGGTCGGCGACCCAGCCGCAGATCGGGATGAAGACCCCGAGGCCGAGCACGTAGCTGGTGACGGCGATCTTCAGCGTGACGGGATCGCGCCCGAATGCTTTGGCCATTTCGGGGATTGCGGTGACGATGACGTTGGCATCGACGCTTTCCATGAACATCGCGCAGGCGACGATGAGAGGGGCAACGAAAGCTTTGATGGCTAGCGACATGGAGAACGGAAGGGATCTCTTCGCGGCGGGAAGCTGGGATTATGGCATCGATATCATGACAGCGACATCGCGAAGTGCCGACATGACTGACGCGCAAGCGACATTCAGCGACGATAAAACCCGAGGAGAACGACGATGGACCCGGAAGATTTGCAGCGTCTCGTCACGCAGAAAATGCCTTATGGAAAGTACAAGGATCGCTTGCTTGCGGACCTGCCCGGTCACTATCTTGCATGGTTTGCGCGTGAGGGTTTTCCTGCAGGACAACTTGGCCGGCTACTCGCGTTGATGCACGAAATCGATCACAACAACTTGCGCGAATTGCTGACGCCGCTGCGCTGTCGGCAAGGTTGAGACGCCGCGTGCAAGCGGCTTCGGACGGATGATCTGACTACGCTTCCAGCGGTTTCGAAAGCGCATTTTCACCTTCGAAATCAGCTCTTGCATGACGTAGCCGTTTGCACTATAGGTAGTCGTCACGAGCGTAGAACACCCAATATTTTGTGGTTTTGCCTTTGCGATGACGACATCGAGTGCTACACTTTCGACATGGAAACGAGACGCGCCAACGACTCTTTTCCGCTGCAAGATACGTGTAATTGCAAGCTCGGTGCAACAGATTTTTCAGAGCCGGAGCGCACTCGAAAAGTGGCTTGAGGCGAAGCGCCGAAGCTCACGATCGGAAGGCTGTTTCAACCGCTTCGAACGAGTCGCGAAGGTGAGTGAAACGCGAAAGACGCGAGAGAGACACGCCGGGTTTTTATCGAAGCAGTCATGTAGTGCAAGCTGTTCGATCTCACGCTTGCGTTTCCACTTTAGTTTCCACGCTTCACGACCACGCGAACTTCGCACGCAAGATCCAACGTAAGACTTAACGCAGCACCGCATGCAGCACGATTCACAGCAGAGCCGGACGATGCAGCGCTCCAAGCAAAAGCAACACTGAAAGAGCTTGAAGGAGCACTGAGCAAGCACTGCATCGAACACATTCAAAGAGACTTCGCATGAAGCTTCAAGCAGTGAGCTCAACGCAAAGTGTTGTATGCAAGTAGCAGCGTCAACACTAAAACAGGATTTTTATGAGCAAGCTCTTTTATCGCTCATGGAAAGATGGTACAAACCGATCTAAATTGATGGTGAGAATTTATGCTCAACTGGGATGACGAGACCACTGCCGTAACTCCCTCGAATGGTTCGCAACACAACACGTTGCGTAACCCGGCGGGGCAGGTTGCGGGTTTCAGCCAAGCAGTCAGCCAAGCATCGCGCGCTGCAGCTCCAGTCACTTCGCATGCAGCCACGCAAGCCGCTGGTCATGGCGTTCTTCAAACGGCTCATCAAACATCAGCCGCACCAAATATTTTTGCAAGTGACTTCGTTGCTCCCGCAGCACCCAGCGCCAGCGACATCGCGGCGGCCAGTGCGAAGCGGGTGAATGTGGCGGACAAGCGCATCATCAACGGCAAGACCGACGTGAATCAGTTGGTGCCGTTCAAGTACAAGTGGGCGTGGGAAAAGTATCTGGCGGGTTGTGCTAACCACTGGATGCCGCAGGAAGTGAACATGTCGCGCGACATCGCGCTGTGGAAAGACCCGAACGGCCTTTCCGACGATGAACGCCGGATTGTGAAACGCAACCTCGGTTTCTTCGTCACGGCCGACTCGCTCGCTGCCAACAACATCGTGCTCGGGACGTATCGCCACATCACGGCGCCCGAGTGCCGGCAGTTCCTGCTGCGCCAGGCATTCGAGGAAGCGATCCACACGCACGCGTATCAGTACATCGTCGAATCGCTGGGTCTGGACGAGAGCGAAATCTTCAATGCGTATCACGAGGTCGACTCGATTCGCGCGAAAGACGAGTTCCTGATTCCGTTTATCAACACGCTCACCGATCCGGCCTTCACGACCGGGACGCTTGAAGCGGACCAGAAATTGCTGAAGTCGCTGATCGTGTTTGCTTGCGTGATGGAAGGGCTCTTCTTCTACGTCGGCTTTACGCAGATCCTGGCGCTGGGTCGCCAGAACAAGATGACAGGTGCGGCGGAGCAGTATCAGTACATCCTGCGCGACGAGTCGATGCACTGCAACTTCGGCATCGACCTGATCAACCAGATCAAGCTGGAAGAGCCGCAACTATGGACGCCGGAGTTTCGCGCGGAGATCCGCGAGATCTTCAAGGAAGCCGTCGAACTGGAATACCGGTACGCAGAAGACACGATGCCGCGCGGCGTGCTCGGTCTGAATGCTTCCATGTTCAAGAGTTATTTGCGTTTCATCTGTAACCGTCGTTGCCAGCAGATCGGCCTCGACCCGCTGTTCCCGAACGAAGAAAATCCGTTCCCGTGGATGAGCGAGATGATCGACTTGAAGAAGGAGCGCAACTTCTTCGAGACGCGAGTGATTGAGTATCAAACGGGCGGCGCGCTGACCTGGGAATAAGAAAGTCAGCGAATGAACGTCTGCCGGTGGCAATGGACGCATTGCCATCCGTATCAGATGCACGAATCAAATGAAGACCGGGCGCCCGCAGCGGGCGCCAAGTAGACGGGACAAACGCGCGGGACAAACGCGCAGGATGAATGCGGGATGAATGGCAAACCGGCGCCATTGCGTGCGATCAAGATTGCGCGCGCGCCGGCCAACAGGTTTAGGAGAACGGTCGCCTGATGCAAAGTGCGCCTTGTGGCTTAACGGCCCAAAAAGATGACAGGCGTTTTGCGGACCCTTCAGTGGGACGGGCAAACTTCCCCCCGAAATATGCCGTCGGCAGCGTCGACGGCCCGATCAAGCGATTGCCGGCACCTTCTTCTGGTGCTGACTTAATTTGGCGCGGGGGGGGGGGTGGGGCCCCCCGCCGGGGCCGATTTAAAATAGTTAAACACCGGCCAAACCC
>NZ_JBLKRU010000006.1:0-189739 GCF_047608185.1 Caballeronia eucalypticola | reverse complement strand
ACACGGGTTGGCGGCCACGTTTTTGGGTGGTTCATTTTTTTGGCGGCGGGGGGCGTGGGGCCCCCCCGCGCCTTGCCGTATTCATTAGCGTAAGCAGGCTCCATCAGCGTACGCCGATGAATAATCCGCTTCGCAGCGTGCGTCGTGAGAAGCCCACGCGGGAAGCGGGTTTTGACGAAGGGTGTTGTTTGAACTGACTCTCATCTTGAAACCTGAAGGAGAAAATGATGGCATTAGCCAAGAAATCCGTCGCAAAGAAAGCTGCAGCGAAACCAGCTGTTAAGAAAACGGCTGCCAAGAAGGCAACGGTAGCGAAGAAGGCGCCGGCAGCCAAGAAAGTTGCAGCCAAGAAAGTTGCCGTGAAGAAGGTTGCAGCCAAGAAAGTCGCAGTGAAGAAGGTTGCAGCGAAGAAGGTTGCAGCCAAGAAGGTTGCAGCCAAGAAGGCTCCGGCGAAGAAAGTCGCGGCCAAGAAAGTTGCAGTGAAGAAGGTTGCAGCCAAGAAGGCTCCGGCGAAGAAGGCAGCGGCCAAGAAGGCGCCTGCTAAGAAGGCTGCTGCTAAAAAGGCGCCTGCCAAGAAGGCTGCGGCTAAAAAGGCCCCTGCCAAAAAGGCTGCCGCTAAAAAGGCCGCTGCTAAAAAGGCGCCTGCTAAGAAGGCACCTGCCAAAAAGGCGGCCGCCAAGAAGGCTGCGCCCGCCAAGAAGGCTGCCCCTGCTGCGAAGAAGGCCGCCGTAACTGCTGCACCGGCTGCAGCTCCTGCTGCAGCACCCGCTCCGGTTGCTAAAAAGGCTCCGGCCAAGAAGGCTGCCGCTGCGAAGAAGACGGCTGCTGTAGCACCGGCAACGACGGCAACGACACCTGCAGCGCCGGCCCCGGCTGCAACGGTCAAGACGGCGTTGAATCCGGCCGCTGCATGGCCGTTCCCGACGGGCAGCCGTCCGTAAGCGCAGGCTGTAACAGTACTGCGGCAGTGCCTCGACACACGCGATGTGTCTCGTGACCGCGTAGTGCTACGCGGTCCAAACCCGCTCCCGGCGATAGCCGGCAGCGGGTTTTTTATCGGCTGCCGGATGTGGAGAGGGTGAAGCAGCGGCAGGTCTCTCAGCAAACACGCATCAAAAGACATCTGAGGCACACCTGATTCATCGATGAAAAAAAGCGCATGTGCCCGAAGGTGCATGCGCTTTTCTTGCTTCCCCGGCATGATCGATGCAATCACGCCGGCACGTTGTTCATCCGTTAGTGCGTCACTCGTTAGTGTGTCACTCGCGTCACACCGCCGCTCGACAACAACCGGACGCGCTCACCCGCCTGAAACACTTCGCCGGTCGCGGTTTGCGTAATGGCACGCATGTCGCCGTTATCGAGGCGCACGGTGATCTCCAGTCCGTTCTGGGTGGCGACGCCGTTTTCGACCGCATTGCCGGCCACCGCACCCGCGATCCCGCCGATGATGCCTGTCACGATCGAGCCACGCCCACCGCCGAGCGCGCTGCCTGCCACTGCGCCCAGTGCGCCGCCGCCGATAGCGCCAAGCCCGCTAGGCTGGCCGTTGTTCGTGCTGATCTTCACGCCGCGCACGCTGTCGACGGTACCCATGCGGACCGTCTCTTCGCGCTGGGCTTGCGACGCGGTGTAGACGTCGGGCGAACTGCTGTTATAGGCGCATCCCGTCATGGCGACGGTACTAATCAGCGCTGCTGCCAGCGCCATACGACTTGTCATCTTCATTCTTCACTCCACAAAATTACAGCAGGCTGTTGCCCGAAAAAGCCAACAGCCTGCTAGACCACGTCATTGCCCCAAGCGTCGCCCAAATCCGCTTCAATGACTCATTTCCATCCTGCTCATTTCAACCTTCTGGATTGCATCGATCAAAACCGTTAGAGCGCCGAACCAAAAGCCAGTTCGAAGCGCTCGCCAATCTCGGCGCGGGTGGGCGCATACGTCTGCGGTCCCTGATGTTCGATTTTCAGCGCGCCCATCAGGCTGGCGAGACGACCGGTTTTTGCCCAGCCCAGCTTGTTCTCGATGCCGTACAGCAAACCACCGCGGAACGCGTCGCCGCAACCCGTTGGGTCAACGACTTTTTGTGCCGTCACGGCCGGAATTTCTTCGATACCGTCAGCGTGCAAAATCTGCGCACCATGTTCGCCGCGCGTAATCACGAGCGCTTGCACGCGGCTCAGCATTTCTTCGATCGACCAGCCGGTCTTGTTGCTCAGCAATTTCGCCTCGTAATCATTGACTGCCACGTAAGTGGCGAGTTCAATCATGCGACGAAGTTCCACACCTTCGAGAATCGGGAGGCCCTGGCCTGGATCGAAGACGAAGGGCACGCCCGCCGCCGCCAGTTCCTCGACGTGCTGACGCATGCCGTCAGCGCCGTCCGGTGCAACGATGCCCAGCGTGATGCCCTTGGTTTCGCCAGCGTGGTTCAGGTGCGAATCCATCATCGCGCCGGGGTGGAACGCGGTGATCTGGTTGTTGCCGAGATCGGTCGTGATGAAGCATTGCGCCGAGTGCTGGTCGGGCAGCACGCGCACATATTCTCTCGACAAACCCAGTGCATCGAATCGATCGAGATAAAGCTGGGCGTCGGCTTCGCCGAGTGTCGCCATGATCTTTGGGTCGCCGCCGAGCAGGTTCAGCGCGTAGGCGATGTTGCCCGCGCAGCCGCCGAAATTACGCCGCATCGTGGGGACGAGGAAGCTGATGTTCAGCTGGTGCACCTGGTCCGGCAGGATGTGGTCGCCGAAGCGGCCCTGGAAAGTCATGATGTTGTCGTAGGCAAGCGAGCCGCAGATGAGCGTAGACACTGGCGAATTCCCTGAAATTGAATTGATCGAAGTGCGTCGATGAAAGTTGCGCGCAGGCTTGAGTTCCTGTGCACCGTGCATGCCTGCATGAAACGCTGCGCATTCGTCACGCGGCGGGTTTTCCACCTCGTCACGGATGCGCATGGCCGCTTGCAGCCGTGGCAGGCGAAGCCGCTAAGGCTGACTAAATAACCTGTCTTGCTTCGGGTGTTTATCCGGCGCGGCGAGGGGCGAACCTAGATCGGAATCGAGATGCGCTTCGCCGCTCGGAGAATCGCGGGCCTTAATCGCCCGCGACCCGCGTTCTTCGATGCTTACTTCAACGCGGCCAGCGCTGCGTCGTAGTTCGGCTCGTTCTTGATTTCCGGCACGAGTTCCGAGTACAGCACCTTGTCGTCTTCATCGATCACGACGACTGCGCGCGCCGTCAGGCCCGTCAGCGGTCCGCTCGTGACATCGACGCCGTACGCCTTCGCGAAGTCATGGCCTCGGAACGTTGATGCCGTCACCACATTTTCGATACCTTCCGTCGTGCAGAAGCGCGTTGCCGCGAACGGCAGGTCGCCCGACACGACCACGACCACCGTGTTGTCGAGGCCGGCTGCGGCAACGTTGAACTTGCGCGTGGAGGTGGCGCACGTCGGCGTGTCGAGGCTCGGCACGATGTTCAGGACCTTGCGCTTGCCGGCGAAGCTTGCCAGCGTCAGGTTGCCCAGATCCTTGCCGACCAGGGTGAAATCGACTGCTTTTGCGCCGGCTGCCGGGAACGTGCCTGCCACGTCGATCGGGTTGCCGCCGAGGGTAACTTGGCTCATGTCTACTCCAGAAAGTGTCTGATGTTCAGGGAATATGCGCGTCGTTCGGCCGGGGACGGACGAGCGACACGCGCGGGAAAAGCGACTGGCTAATTATAGAAACGCGCGGAAAAACGCGTCGGAAGCGGTCAAGCGGAAAGGCGTGTAGCGGACCCGCGTGAGCAGACGCGCGTAACTCACCAACTTTCAGGGATAAAAAATCTGCACACGATAATTCGCCGCGACCGCGTCGCCGGTATCGAGCCGAACGATGACTGGCTGCGTACTGCGGGCGGCGAGACCTGCGCCGATCGCCGTGCCCGGACGCGCGTAGTCTTGCGGCCACAGGACGCGCCTGATCGCGACGTTGTTCTTGTCGTCGAGGAGGGTGAGCTCCAGCGCCGGATAGGCGATCGCCACGTCGAAGCGATTGCGTAGCGAGAGTTTCAGTTCAAGCTTGTGCGACCCATCTACCTGACGCAGACCGGAGTTTTCAATCTGCAAGCCGTCGATATCCCGCGGCGGCTCGACCACGCAGCCGATCTGCTCGCACGCTCGCGCGAAGAGCATTTGCGAGGCGGGCCAGTAGACCATCACGGTCTCCCGTTGCCACCACGCGACCTGCGCGATCAGCGTGACAAGCAGTGCCAGCGCGATCAGCGACCCGATGATCTTCCACGCGATTCCAGAACGGTCCGGCGCACGCGTTTCACGAATGACCGGGAACGGCTCGGAGGTGGGCGCAAAAGCAGGTTCAGACGACGCAGCCGCGTTGCCAAAGCGCGGCTCGGCCGGGTCTGCTGCCCAAGGCGCAGTGGCCGCCATGCGGGTATCGACAGGTTCGACAGGACGGCGCGGCGGGGGCGTTTCCGGCTCTGCTTGCGGCGTGCTCCGGCCGACAAACGGTTCGGTGCGCGACTCTGCACGGGACTCGTTCAGTGCCTCGTTTTCAATACGGCCGATGAACGGATCGGTGCGCAATTCCTTCGGCGAATCGCCTTCGATGCGAGCCACGAAAGGATCGGTGCGCGGTGCGGTGCGCGCGGGGGAATCTGCGGGTGCTTGAACTTGTGGTGCGTCCGCCTTAGCGCTATTCACCGGCTGCCACGGAGATTCGATGCGGTCTTCCGCCGGAAGCTCGCCCTCCGTCCGCTCGCGCGAAACTGCGTCAGCGGCGGCGCTTCCAGCGAGTGGTTCAGCGCGCTCAACCGGAGTGGGTTCTGCTTCGACCTGAGGGGCGAGGGCTGTTTTGGGGACGAACGGATGCAGGGGAATGCCGAGCGCGTCACGGTTGTCGCCGGAGACCTCCGCACTCGACTTTTCCGCCCACGGGCTTGCCGGATCTACGCCGTAGTTAGGCGCGGTTGCAGCCAGCGCGGCCATGACGGTTTCGTCGCGATCGAACTGATAATGCGCTGCATCGAAGATTTCCTGACAATGACCGCACCGCACGCGGCCGTCGTGCGGTGCGAGCAAATGCGGGTCCAGACGGAAAACTGTTTCGCAGTGGGGACAGCGGGTTGCCAGCGCCATATGTAGCCGAAGGCCAGAGGCCGGTAGATGGACGATGGCGCTATTCTAAAGGCTTTCGCGGCGGGTACCGGCAAGACACACCCAGCCTTCGTGTTCCTGCCACACGCTGATGTCGATCCAGCGTGCATAGACCGCGGCAACTTCATCGGCTTGACGGGCCAGAATGCCCGACAAAGCAATGCGACCGCCCGGTGTCACGCGGGCTGAAAGCATCGACGCCATCAGCTTGAGCGGGTTCGACAAGATGTTCGCAACCACGATATCGAATTGCCCTTCGGGGAGATCGGCGGGCAGGCCGTAGGTGACATCCGCGTGATTGCGCTCGCTATTCTGGCGCGCGGATTCCACCGCTTGCGGATCGATATCAATCCCGATCACCGGGTTCGCGCCGCATTTCTTCGCCAGGATCGCGAGGATGCCGGAACCGCAACCGTAATCGAGCACGGACTGGTTTTGTTGAACCGATTGCTCGAGCCATTCCATGCACAGCCGCGTAGTCGGATGGCTGCCGGTACCGAACGCGAGACCTGGATCAAGTTCGAGCACGAGCGCGTCGGGATCGGGCGCTGCATGCCACGACGGCACGACCCAGATCCGCTTGCCGATAGGGATAGGGTCGAACTGGGATTGCGTGAGGCGCACCCAGTCCTGATCTTCGACATCGCGCAACGTGAAGGCCGGCGTGTCTTTCAAGCTGATCTCATTGGCCGCGGCCGCAAGCAGCACGGCGGGGTCGACGTCATCGGCGAGAAGGGCGACGACCCGCGAGCGGTTCCACGCCTTTTGATCCGGCGTGAGGCCGGGCTCGCCGAACAATGGCTGCTCGTCGGGGGTATCGGCGTCGGCGTCTTCCACCGATACCGACAACGCGCCCAAATCCAGCAGCGCATCCGACAACGCTTCCGCGTGTTCCCGGTCCAGTTCGGCGATCAATTCCCGGTAGCTCATCTTCTTGAAACCTTGCTTAATGCGTTATTGCGCCGCGTCTTCCGCAGCGACGGCAGCCGCCGCCTTGCGCGCGGCGAGCTTGTTTTCGAGGTAATGAATGCTCGTGCCGCCCTCGACGAACTTCGCGTCGATCATCATCTCGCGATGCAGCGGGATGTTGGTCGAAATGCCTTCCACGACCATTTCGGACAACGCAATACGCATGCGGTTGATTGCTTGCTCACGCGTCGCGCCGTACGAGATCAGCTTGCCGATCATCGAATCGTAATTCGGCGGCACGAAATAGCCGTTGTACGCATGCGAATCGACACGAATTCCCGGACCGCCCGGCGAGTGCCACGACGTGAGGCGTCCCGGCGACGGCGTGAACTTGAACGGATCTTCCGCGTTGACCCGGCATTCGATCGCGTGACCGCGAATCACGATGTCCTTCTGGCGGAACGCGAGCTTTTCGCCGGCAGCAATGCGAATCTGCTCCTGCACGATATCGACGCCGGTAATCAACTCCGTCACCGGATGCTCGACCTGCACGCGCGTGTTCATTTCGATGAAATAAAACTCGTTGTTCTCGTACAGGAATTCGAACGTACCCGCGCCCAGATAGCCCATTTTCTTGCAGGCATCGGCGCAACGATCGCCAATCCGCTCGATCAGGCGGCGCGCAATACCCGGTGCCGGTGCTTCTTCAATCACCTTCTGGTGACGGCGCTGCATGGAGCAATCGCGTTCGCCCAGCCAGATCGCGTTACGGAACGAGTCGGCCAGAATCTGGATTTCGATGTGCCGCGGGTTCTCCAGGAATTTCTCCATGTAGACCTGCGGATTGCCGAACGCACGGCCAGCTTCCTCGCGGGTCATGTTCACCGCGTTCACCAGCGCCGCTTCGGTGTGCACCACGCGCATGCCGCGCCCGCCGCCACCGCCAGCTGCCTTGATGATCACCGGATAACCCACGGCGCGCGCAATCTTCACGATTTCCTTCGGATCTTCGGGCAACGCGCCCTCAGAACCCGGGACGCATGGCACGCCCGTCTTGATCATCGTTTGCTTCGCGGAGACTTTGTCGCCCATCAAACGAATGGTTTCCGGACGCGGTCCAATGAACACGAAGCCGGATTGCTCGACGCGCTCCGCAAAATCCGCGTTTTCCGACAAGAAACCGTAGCCGGGATGGATCGCTTCGGCATCGGTGACTTCGGCCGCGCTGATCAGCGCCGGCATGTTGAGATAGCTGAGATTGGACGGAGCGGGTCCGATACACACGGCTTCATCGGCCAACTTCACATACTTCGCTTCTTTATCGGCTTCCGAATAGACGATGACCGTCTTGACGCCTAGTTCGCGGCACGCGCGCTGGATTCGGAGCGCGATTTCACCACGGTTCGCAATGAGGATTTTTTCAAACATAGCAAGGTTTCGACTCATCGATGGAACGCCGGGACGGTTGCCCGCGGCGGTCCTGGGAGATCGGCGGCGCGTCTCGCTCGTCAGTCTGAGTAATCAAACTATTCCAGCGAGCGCCCGAGTGCTGCGGCCACCGGATAGACGCATGACAGCTGAGTGCGCTTTGGTCCGGCGGCATCGCGGGGAAATTAGTCGCCGATCAAAAACAGCGGCTGACCGTACTCGACGGCCTGGCCGTTCTCGACCAGGATTTCCTTCACGACGCCCGACTTGTCCGACTCGATTTCATTGAGCAGCTTCATTGCTTCGATAATGCAAAGCGTCTGTCCTTCCTTGACCGTATCGCCGACCTGCACGAACGCGTCGGCGCCCGGCGACGGCGCGCGATAGAACGATCCGACCATCGGCGATGTCACCACATGACCTTGCGGCACGACGGCGGCGGGCGTAGCCGGGGCGCCGGCGGCAGCACCCGCGTTGCCTGCTTCGCCCGGCTGACCGTATTGCGGCGCTTGCTGCATCGGTTGCTGCATGTACTGCGGAGCCTGCATGTAGACCGGCGCGGCATTCTTGACGATGCGAACCTTGCCTTCGCCTTCGGTAACTTCCAGCTCCGAGATGCCGGATTCCGAGACTAGGTCGATAAGCGTTTTAAGTTTACGAAGGTCCATCGAAAATTCCCCTTTCAATGCTTGGTGACCGGAAGCTTTTTCCGGTGCTTGACTTGGTAGTTGGGTGCCGCTGACGGGAGCGTTGTCCGATGCTGCAGACGCGGCCTCCGCATCACGTTGTGCAAGCAATTCAATTGGCTTGAGCGGATCGCGGCTCAAGCGCGTGGCTTCTCAGCTGACTGTCCAGCTGATTTCACCGCAGCGTTCGTAGCAAGACGCTCGAGGGCGAAATCGAGCGCGTACAGATAGCCTTTCCAGCCCAGGCCGCAAATCACGGCTTCGGCCAGATCGGAGAAATAGGAGTGATGCCGGAAAGCTTCCCGCTTGTGCACGTTCGACAAATGAATCTCGATGAACGGCAGCGCCACGCCCGCAAGGGCGTCGCGGATCGCGACGCTCGTGTGCGTATAGGCAGCGGGATTGATCAGCACGAAATCCACCTGTTCGGTCCGCGCTTGCTGAATGCGGTCCACGATCGCGCCTTCATGATTGCTTTGAAACGAAGACAATTCCGCGCCGGCCGCCTGTGCCGTTTCTGCGAGCGCCTTATCGATATCTGCCAGCGTTACCCGCCCGTAGACTTCCGGTTCGCGGGTGCCTAGCAGATTAAGATTTGGGCCGTGCAGGACCAGCAATCGAGACATAGTGGCTTTGGTTTGTGCGGAGTTGGGCGCACTTTAGCGCCCTTTAGAGAATTTTGTCTAGTTTTACGGCACGGCTAACGCCCGATTCAAGGGGCAAAGCGGGTCTGATACCCGCATTTTGCCCGTATTTTCCTGCAAAGTTTCCGGAAATGACGGCATCTCCCCGCGATCGATATCGATTTGCGGAGGATCAAACGGCCGTCTTATAAGGCGTCGAGCGTCGCTTTCAGCTCTTTTGGATCGACTTCGCCGAGTTTTGTCGAACGAATCACACCTTTGGCATCGATCACCACGGTGAAAGGCAGCGCGCCCGCGTTATTGCCGAAACTGCGGGCAAGATCGGCGCCGCCGAAGCCGGCAATATAGATGGGGTAATCGACGGGTACCTTCTGGAGAAATGCATTGACGTTTTTCTCGGAATCGACGCCAAGTCCAATAAACGTAATCCCTTTCTGTTCGTATTCACGATGCATCGCGGCGAGCGTCGGCATTTCCTTCACGCAGGGGCCGCACCACGACGCCCAGAAATTCACCACGACCGGCTTGCCCTTGAACGAAGCGAGTGCCTGCTGCGTTCCGGCGGCAGTTTGTAACTGCGCTTTCCAGAGATCATCGACGGCATTGCCGCTTGCTTTCGTGGTGCCTTCGGATGCCTGGCTCGTTTCACCGCCCGTCATCAGGTGGCTGGCGTAAAAACCGCCGCCGGTTGCCGCAATGGCGATAACGACGGCGGCAACAATGCGCATTGAATTCATAGGGAGCTGGTCGGTGTGGGTGCGGGCGGCTCGTCGAGCAATGCGCGTACGGCGGCGGCGCTTGCACGCGCAAGCTTGCCTCGGCCGTCCGCGCGAACGGCGCCGCGCAGGTCGTTGGTGTCGTAGAGCGCGATGTGAATGCCCATGGGCTCTTCGTCGCGCGAGGGGCGCGTGAGGAAGCTCAGGGTTTCAACGTAACCGCGGCCGGCAAAATGCCGCGTCTCGGAGACGTCGTATTGAACGTTCGCGTTCAGCAGGTAAATGGCGACTTCCTTGGGGTTATCGCAGAAGCATTGCAGGTGGATGTCCGAGTGTTCGCCTGCTGTGCCATTCAGCACGGCGCCGGTCAGATACGGGTTGAATGGCTGCAGCCGTTGCATCCATTCGAGCGCGACTTCGCGCATGCGGCGCAGGACGGCGGGCTGGCTTTCGCTCTGGAAGATTGCCTGATACTCGCGGATTTCGTCTTCGATTTGACCGTTATCCGGTAGCCATTCGCCGCCAATGCGTGTTTCGCCAACGACCTGGCGGGCGGCCTTGCGCTTCGCGGTGGAATAGTCGAGGCCGTCTTCGGCGATAAGCCGCGCCGCCGCGATGGCGATTTCTTCGCGTACGCGCAGCGGATCGAAATGTGATTTGCGAATCATGGCGGAATGATACCGGAGATAGGTTTTCGATCACGTCAGGGGGCTGGGGCCGGGGCGGTGCCGGCCCGCCGTCGGCCAAAACCAAGCCCATCCGTCGGTTACAATGTACCGCTCCGGGCGCCGGAATACCTCACTCATTCCCCCCGTGCTAACGGCCCCTCCCGCCACGAACACACGCTTTATGCACATTCACATCCTCGGTATCTGCGGCACATTCATGGGTGGCCTCGCGGTCCTCGCCCGCGAAGCGGGTCACCGCGTCACGGGTTGCGACGCCGGCGTTTATCCGCCAATGAGCACCCAGCTCGAGGCGCAGGGCATCGAGTTGATCGAAGGTTATGGCGTGGAGCAAATCGCGCTTGAACCCGATTTATACGTGGTGGGCAATGTCGTTACGCGCGGCAATCCGCTGATGGAAATCATCCTCGATCGCGGCTTGCCCTACACGTCCGGCCCGCAATGGCTCGGCGAGCATGTGCTGAACGGCAAGTGGGTGCTCGCGGTTGCCGGCACGCACGGCAAGACCACGACCAGTTCCATGCTGACGTGGTTGCTCGAAGATGCCGGCATGAACCCGGGTTTCCTGATTGGCGGCGTGCCGCTGAATTTCGGCATCTCGGCACGGTTGACGGATTCAAGCTTCTTCGTCATCGAAGCCGATGAATACGACACTGCTTTCTTCGATAAACGCTCCAAGTTCGTTCATTACCGGCCGCGTACGGCGGTGCTGAACAACCTCGAATTCGATCACGCCGATATCTTCCCGGATCTGGGTGCTATCGAGACCCAGTTTCATCATCTGGTGCGTACCGTGCCGGGCGTCGGCCGGATCGTGACGAATGGCCGCGAAGCCGCGCTCGAGCGCGTGTTGACGCGCGGTTGCTGGTCGGGCGTGGAGCGCTTCGGCGTGCAAGGCGGCTGGGAAGCGCTGCCCGCGAGCGATGGCGTTGCCGTCGACGAGCGGTTCGCCGTGTACTGGGAAGGCGAGCGCCAGGGCGTGGTCGACTGGCAAGTGCAAGGCGAGCACAATCGAATGAATGCACTGGCGGCGATCGCGGCGGCGCGTTCAGTGGGCGTTCCGCCCGCGCAGGCGACGCAATCGCTGAGCACGTTCCGGAACGTGAAACGCCGGATGGAAGTGAAGGGCAGCGTGGACGGCGTGACCGTCTACGACGACTTCGCGCATCATCCCACCGCGATTGAAACGACAGTGGCGGGATTGCGGACGCGTATCGGCGCGAATAGCCGTATTCTGGCCGTCCTCGAACCGCGTTCGAACACCATGAAACTCGGTACGATGAAAGCGCAATTGCCGGCCAGTCTCGCTGATGCCGACCTGGTCTTCGGCTACGGCGCGCACGAAGGCCGCGACAAACTCGGTTGGGATCTGCAAGCGGCACTCGCGCCGCTCGGCGATAAAGCCCAGGCATTCAGCGACCTTGCGATGCTCGTCAAGTCGATCGTCGCAGCGGCGCGCCCGGGCGACCACGTGCTGGTGATGAGCAACGGCGGTTTCGGCGGCGTGCATCAGAAGCTGCTCGATGCACTGTCGGCGCGGCCGGCAACGCGGCCCGAACCCAAGGAGCGGGTGTGATTCTTTATCTGCACGGCTTTCGGTCATCGCCACAATCGTTCAAGGCTCGCGTGATGCGCGCGCGGCTGGAAGAGCTTGGACTGATCGACGAATGGCAATGTCCGATGTTGCCGGTGTCGCCGAAAGAAGCCATTGCGCTGGCTGAAACGCTCGCGGCGCAAGCGCATGACAATGAAATCACGGTAATCGGCAGTTCGCTCGGCGGGTTTTATGCAACATGGCTCGCCGAGAAACACGGCTGGCGCGCGGTGCTGCTGAATCCGGCGGTCGTGCCGCAAGAGGACTTGAGCGGTTATCTCGGCGAACAGCCGTTGTGGCATGGCGGCGGCAGTATCGTGGTCGAGCCGCGTCATATTGATGAATTGCGTGCGCTTACCGTTACATCGATCACGCGGCCGGACCGCTACTATCTGATTGCAGCCACCGGCGACGAAGTGCTCGACTACCGCACCATGCTCGCGCATTACCCGGACGTGCGGACCACGCTGATCCAGGGCAGCGATCACGCGATCAGCGACTTTCCCAGTTACCTGGACCAGGTGCTCGCGTTCTGCGAGGCTCGGCCGCCCGCTGTCGCGGCCTGAAGACCCTGAGCGTTTCCTTTTATGTTGGCTTGGCTTCGTACGGGACGCAAACCCGGCTGAACGCCAAGCCGACCAACAGTCTTTCGAGAGTATTGAGTGAACGTTTTTTTTGAGGAATCAGGTAGTTTCAAGGCCGGCGCCGTTCTGTCCAAGCAGAACGATGCGTTTCAGGTCGAGTTGCCGGGCGGGCGGCGCGCGAAAGTGCGCGCCAAAGACGTATTGATCGAATTCGAGAAACCTAACGCCGCCGACCTGATGCAACAGGCCGATGCCATTGCACAGGACATCGATCTCGACTTCCTGTGGGAGTGCGCGCCGGACGAAGAATTTCCGTTCGCGGAACTGGGCGCGGATTATTTCGGCGATAAATTCGGCGCGACCGAACGCGCCGCGCTCGTGCTGCGCATGCATGGTTCACCGGTGTATTTCCGCCGCAAGGGCCGCGGGCAATATCAGCGCGCGCCGCAGGAACAATTGCAGATGGCGCTGGCCGGGCTGGAAAAGAAGCGGCAACTGGCGCTGGTGCAAGAGGGTTATGTCGAGGAGCTGGTCGCCGGCAAGTTACCCGAGGCGCTCGCCGGCAAGGCGATTGGTTTGCTGACGAAGCCGGACAAGAACTCCATCGAATATAAGGCGCTTGAAGCGGCGGCCGCCGCTCGCGGAATTTCGCAAGCGCGGCTGATGCTGGAAGTGGGCGGCATTCCGTCGGCGCGTGCGTTGCACGAAGCGCGGTTCTTGTCGGAATTTTTCCCGCACGGGACGGGCTTCGCGCCGGTCACCGTGCCGCCGCTTCCCGACGATTTGCCGGAAGCGGAGGTGCAGGCGTTTTCTATCGATGACGTCACCACCACTGAAATTGATGATGCGTTTTCGGTCGAGCATCTCGCCGACGGCCGCGTGCGCGTGGGTATTCACATCGCGGCACCGGCGCTGGGGATCTCGCGCGGCGACATGATCGACGCAATCGCGCGCACGCGCTTGTCCACCGTGTACATGCCCGGCGACAAGATCACCATGCTGCCGGATAGCGTCGTGGAAGCGTTCACGCTGGCCGAAGGCGGAATGCGGCCGGCGTTGTCGCTTTACATCATCGTAAATCGGGAAACGCAGGAGATTGTCGCAACCGAAACGCGCGCCGAGCGGGTGTTCGTGAAGAGCAATCTTCGACACAACCATCTGGACGAGCACGTCACCGAGGAATCGCTCGCGGCGGGGAGCGGCGAATATCCGCACAAGGATGACATCGCGGTGCTGTGGCCGCTCGCGCAGGCGCTGTTCGAAAAACGCCAGGAAGCGCGCGCCGGGTACGGTCTGCGGCGCGAAGTGCAGCGCAACAACGACTTCAATTTCTACGTGGAAGGCGAGCACATCACGATCACGCCGCGTCGGCGCGGATCGCCGCTCGATCTGATCGTCGCTGAGCTGGCGATTCTCGCGAATTCATCGTGGGGCGCGTTTCTCAACGATCACAGCGTGCCGGGGATTTATCGGTCACAACGCGGATTTGGCGCACCGGGACCGAAGCGCACGCGCATGCAGACCACGCCCGCGCCGCACGAAGGGCTGGGCGTTGCGCAATATGCGTGGAGCACGTCGCCGTTGCGTCGATACGTCGATTTGGTCAATCAGTGGCAGTTGCTCGCGTGTGTTCGGCACGGCGTGACCGCTGCGCTGGTCGCGCCGTTCAAGCCGAAAGACGCCGATCTGTTCGCCGTTGTTCAGGGCTTCGACGACCAGTATTCCGCCTACGCCGATTATCAGCGGCGCATGGAGTATTTCTGGTGCCTGCGCTGGTTGAAGCAGGAGAACAAGAAGCACGTGGCGGCGTCGGTGGTAAAGGACGATCTCGTGCGCCTCGATGAAATCCCGTTGATGCTGCACGTGCCCGGGCTTGGCGTGCACGCACGTGGGACGAAGGTGATGCTCGACGTCATGAGTCTCGATGAACTCACGGTCGAAGCGTCGTGCCGTTTGCTGCATGTGATCGACGCGCCTGCTCAGACCTCAGCGCAAGACGCCGAAGCGCAGCAGGACGAGGCGGAAGAAGAGTTGATCGAAGCGGAAGATTTGAGCGCCGAGAGCGAAGCTGAGGCGCAGGCGGAAGCTTCTGAGACTGCAGATGCTGAGGCCGCGGCTGCCCCTACGGAAGAGCCCGCTGGAGAAAGCACGCCCGACACGACGGAGCCTACGCGATGACATCGGGCTGGGCGTCTCGGGACCAGTATGCCGTGATCGGCAATCCGGTTGCTCACAGCAAATCGCCGTGGATCCATGCGCGTTTCGCTGAGCAGACTGGCGAGGCGATCGAATACGGGCGCGTGTTGGGAACCATCGGCGCGTTCACCGACGATGTCCGCGCGTTCATCGAATCCGGCGGTCGCGGCATGAACGTGACGGTGCCGTTCAAGCTCGACGCGCACGCTTTCGCCAACACGCTCACGCCGCGCGCCGCTGCCGCGGGCGCGGTGAATACGCTGGCGTTCAATGCTGATGGCGTGCTCGGTGACAACACCGACGGCGTGGGCCTTGTGCGTGATATCGAAGGGAACCTGGGCGTGGGATTGAAGGGCGCGCGCGTGTTGCTGCTGGGCGCGGGCGGTGCGGCGCGCGGCGTCGTGCTGCCCATGCTGGATGGCGGCGTCGCGGCACTCACTATTGTGAACAGGACGGCATCGAAGGCGCTGCAACTCGTCGATCATTTCTCCGATGCCGCCCGCGCCGCGCATGTGCGTTTCTCCGGCGGCGCGGCGGATAGCGTGGAAGCGGGTCCCTACGATGTCATCGTGAACGCGACGGCCGGCAGTCTCGACGACTCGCTGCCCGATTGCGATGACGGTTCGTTCGGCCCGGGCACGCTCGCCTACGACATGATGTACAGCGCTGAGCCGACCGTGTTCATGCGCCATGCAGAAAGCCTCGGCGCGCGTTCGGCGGACGGCCTTGGGATGCTGGTCGAACAGGCGGCCGAATCGTTTTTCTTGTGGCGCGGGGTGCGCCCGGACAGCGGCGCGGTGCTGCGTGCGTTGAGGCTGGAGTTATCGACGAAGGTTTAGTTGAGTGCGTGAATCAGCACGCCGTTCCGTCACAACCAAAAGAAGCACGATGACAAGAACAAAATCGCCCGTTCGTCTCGGGCCGGCTCGGTGGATTGTCTACGGCATTTCGGTCATGGCGATTGCCGCCATTGCCACGCAGCTCTACTTCTTCGCGATGGTCGGGATTTATACGTTCGTCAATCCTTCATCGACGGCGTTCATGCGTTCGGACGCATGGCGGCTTGCGCAGGATCGTCCGGATCTTTCCATTCAGCGCACGTGGATTCCGTACGACCAGATTTCGCGAAACCTGAAGCGCGCGATCATTGCGTCCGAGGACGCGAACTTCGTCACCAACAATGGTTACGAAACCGACGCCATCCTGAAGGCCTGGGAGAAGAACAAGGCGCGCGGCAAGATTGTCGCGGGCGGGTCGACGATCTCGCAGCAACTGGCGCGCAACCTGTTTTTATCGCGGGAAAAGAGTTACGTGAGGAAGGCGCAGGAACTTGTCATTACATCGATGCTCGAGCTCTGGATGGACAAGGAACGCATCTTCGAGATCTACCTGAATTCGGTGGAGTGGGGCAATGGCGTTTATGGCGCTGAAGCCGCGGCGCATTACTACTACAAGACGTCGGCGTCGAAGCTGACCGCGTGGCAATCGGCGCGGCTCGCGGTGATGTTGCCGCGGCCGAAATACTTCGATGAACACAGAGGGTCCGCGTATTTGTCGCAGCGCGCGGGGGTGATTGCGCGGCGGATGGGGGCGGCGGAGTTGCCGCAGTGAGGGGCATGCGTGCTCGACGTACCGGAAGGGTCTGCTGGATCATTTCCGGTTTCCACTCAATTTGGCGTTAAACAAGTATCGTACGGATCGTGTGTATAAATACACACGATCCCCGAAACGCCTACGAATTCGAAAAGACGTGATCCCGAAGCTGGAAGCGGACGGATGGAGTTTGATTAGAACAAAAGGCAGCCATCATCATTTCAAACACCCGGGCAAGCCAGGGTTGGTGACCGTCCCGCATCCTAAACCCGGACCTGCCACTAGGAACGTTGAGAAGCATTTTGAAATCGGCCGGCTTGTGACGTCGTCGGTTTGCTTCAGCATCGCAGCACCCTATCGAGGTGAAATGTATGAGATTTCCAGTGGCGATCCACAAGGACGAGGGCAGCGTGTACGGCGTGATTGTGCCGGACATTGCCGGCTGTCACCCGTGGGGAGACACGATCGAGCAGGCGATCCACAACACGCGTGGGGCAATCGAAAGCCATATCTCCACGTTGATCGAATGCGGTGAGGAGGTTGACCTATCTGTTACGCCGGTCGAAGTACTTGTGCATCAACCGGAATATGCGGGCGCGGTCTGGGCGCTCGTCGACGTCGATCCGGCCAAGTTCGATACCCAGCCCGAACGAGTAAATATCAGCTTGCCGCGCTTTATCCTTAGAAAGATTGGCGCATATGCTGGCAAGCATCACGAAACACGCAGCGGATTTTTCGCGCGTGTCGCGCTTGATGCCATTCGGGAAGAAGAAAAAACACCCGCATAAGTCGATGCAGCGCACGTTCGCAAACTCTTACCCCAAAACCCCGCCCAGACGGTCCGCCCAGACAGTCCGCCCAGACGGGGTTTTTCGTTTTCGATGCCCTCACGAAAACTCCATTCCGTTCTCCCAATATGTGAACAGATCAATCACATATTGAATAATCCGGACGCCCCGCTCTAAAATCCGATCACAGCCAAAACGGCAGTTTCACCGCCCCGGGGTTTTCCCGTAGGCCGTGTGGAACGACAAAAGCACTCGGAGACAACTCATGCCAACGTCAGCGACATCAGCGCAACCAGCGCGCTCGCATCCGCATTCGCGTGTCTCGCACTCCTTATCGATGATTCCCCGCGCCGTTTCCTGCGCGACGCTTCGCCGCGCGCTATCGGCCCGGTAAGCGCGCGTCGTGAACGAACGCCCAATCATCCTCAAGCCGCGAACATCGAGTGCCATGACCAAGACCCTGAACCCCGCCATCGAGCATGAATTGTCGATGGACCGCGCAGCCGGCAAGCTGGCGTCGCCCGAGACAAAACCAGCCGACGCCGCTAACGAAGCGAACGAGCCGAACGACGCGCAGGCTTCGGCCGCCGCATTGCTCGACCTCACGCCCCAGCAAGCCGGCACGCAAACGCTGCTGCGCGGCCTCGCGATCCTGGAAGCCGCGGCCGGCGGCGCGCGCGATCTGCGCAGCATCGGCGCGGCGCTTGGCACCACCCGCAGCACGACGCATCGGCTGGTGAGCTCGCTGGTGCAAGCGCGCTATCTGCGCCAGGTCGGCGGCGGTTATCTGCTCGGGCCGAAGCTGATCGAACTCGGCACCATCGCGCTCGAACAAATGCCGCTTACCGCAGTGGCGCGTCCGCATCTGCAAGTGCTCGCCGAACACACGCACGACACCATTCACCTCGGCGTGCGCGACGGCGACGACGTGCTCTACATCGACAAGATTCCCGGCACGCGCGGCCTTGAAATGCGCTCGCGCGTGGGGCACCGGATGCCGCTGGCATCGACGGGAATCGGTAAAGCGATGATGCTCGACCTGCCGCCCGAGACCTGGAAGAAGCTGGTGGAGGCGTCGCATCGCGTGCTCGCGAAGGTGAGTTTCAAGCCCGATCACCAGCCTGACATCGATACCTTCATCCAGCGCATGACCCGTTATTCGCAAGGCGGTTTCACCTTCGATCTCGAGGAAAACGAAGCATCGATCCGCTGCGTCGCGGCGCCGGTGCGTGATGCATCGGGTGCGATCGTGGCGGCGCTGTCAGTGGCCAGCACGATTCCCTACATGCCGTCCGAGCGCATGGAAGAACTGATTCCGGTCGTGCAGCGCGAAGCGCGCGCGATCTCGCAAGAACTCGGCTGGCGTGTTCCGCAGCCCGCAACACGCAGGATCAAACGATGACGCGGATCGACACATCGGCCGAGACGCAATCAGCCCGCGCTGACGAAGCACCGGCGCTCATCGCGCTCGACTGGGGCACCACGTCGCTCAGGACCTATCTGCTCGACGCAAGCGGCGCGGTGTTGGATACGCGGGCATCGTCGGCGGGCATCATGAATCTGCCGAAGCCCGCAGCAGAAGGCGGCTTCGACGCGGTCTTCGAAGAAACCTGCGGCGCATGGCTCGCCGGCAGTGCAGCGCTTCCGGTGATCGCGGCGGGCATGGTCGGCAGCGCGCAAGGCTGGATGGAAGCGCCGTACGTGTCCACGCCCGCCGATCCCGCCGCGCTGGTCGCGGGCATCGTGCGCGTGACAACGCGCAAGGGTGTCACGGTTCACATCGTGCCGGGCGTGCTGGAAGACGGCACGTTGCCCAACGTGATGCGCGGCGAAGAAACGCAGATTTTCGGTGCGCTCGCAAGCGACGCCACGCTGGACCAGGAACCGCACGGCGGTCTCATCGGCTTGCCGGGAACGCATGCGAAGTGGGCGGTGGTATCGAAGGGACGCATTGAGCGGTTCTACACGTTCATGACCGGCGAGACGTTCGGCGCGCTGCGCGATCACACCATCCTCGGCCGCACGATGCGCGCGACCGAGCAGCCAGATCTGGACGCGTTCATTCGCGGTGTCGATACCGCCAAGGACTCAGGCCACGCAGGAATGCTCGCGACGATTTTCAGCACTCGCACGTTGGGACTGACCGGGCAATTGCAGCCGGAGCAACAAGCGGATTACCTCTCGGGCCTGTTGATCGGCCACGAATTACGCGGCCTCAACGAAGTGCTGGCGCGCGAGCGAACGGATCTCGCTGGCAAGGCGTTAAGGCTGATTGGTAACGACGCGCTGTGCGAACGTTATCGCCACGCGCTCGCGCGCTTCGGTTGCCACGATGCGCGGACCGTCGCGCACGCAACCGAGCGCGGGTTGCATCGGATCGCGTTGCAAGCCGGGCTGATCCAGTCGACGGCGAGCGCATCTAATTAGGAGCAGGACCATGCAAATCGATATCAACCTCCCCGCGCCTTACACGCCGCACGCCGGCCTCGCTGCCGCGTTCGGCCTGTGTCCGCTGATCGCGATCTTGCGTGGCGTGACGCCGGCGGACGCGGCGGATCACGGCCTCGCATTGTACGAAGCGGGCTTCCGGATCATGGAAGTGCCGTTGAATTCGCCGCAGCCGTTCGACAGCATCACGGCGATCCGCAAGGCACTTCCCGCCGATGCGATCGTCGGTGCGGGTACGGTCCTGCATCCGGATTACGTCGCGCAAGTGAAGAATGCCGGCGGCGAGTTGATCGTGATGCCGCATAGCGACGGCGATGTCGTGCGCGCCGCGAAGGCGCAAGGTCTTGCGTGTTCGCCGGGTGTCGCAACGCCGAACGAAGCATTCCTCGCGCTGAAAAACGGTGCCGACGTATTGAAAATGTTCCCCGCCGAGCAGCTTGGCGCACATGTGGTGAAGGCATGGCGCGCGGTGATCGCGGCGCAAGTACCGCTCGTGCCGGTCGGTGGAATTTCGCCGGACAACATGGGGCCGTTCCTGACGGCGGGCGCGAATGGTTTCGGTCTGGGCTCAGCGCTGTACAAACCCGGTCAGAGCGCAGCAACCACGGCCTCGCACGCGAAGGCGTTCATCAATGGGTTGGCGGTTGCGCGAGGCCAGAAGAAATGAACCGGCTCGCAGGCAAGGTCGCGGTCATTACTGGCGCCGGGCGCGGCATCGGCGCGGCGATTGCCGGCGCGTTCATTCGCGAAGGCGCGTCGGTGGTACTGGCGGAACTCGATATTGCGTTAGCGCGGGAAACGGCGGCGCGGATCGGAACAGCGGCCAACGTGCTCGCGGTGCAAACGGATGTGACGCAGAGCGCTTCGGTGCGGAACGCGGTCGGTGAAGCCGAAGCGAAGTTCGGTCCGGTCGACGTGCTGGTGAACAACGCGGGCATCAACGTGTTCTGCGATCCGCTGACCATGACCGACGATGACTGGCGCCGTTGCTTTGCCGTCGATCTCGACGGCGTCTGGAACGGCTGCCGCGCGGTGTTGCCGGGCATGGTCGAACGCGGGCGCGGCAGCATCGTGAATATTGCTTCTACGCACGCGTTCAAGATCATCCCGGGATGTTTTCCGTACCCGGTGGCTAAGCATGGCGTGATTGGATTGACGCGGGCGTTGGGTATCGAATACGCGGGGCGGCAGGTTCGCGTGAATGCGATCGCGCCGGGTTACATCGAGACGCAGCTCACGCACGACTGGTGGAACGAACAGGCTGATCCGGCGAAGGCAAAACAGGCGACGCTCGATCTTCAACCGATGAAGCGCATCGGCCAGCCGGAGGAAGTGGCGATGACCGCCGTGTTCCTCGCGTCCGACGAAGCGCCGTTTATCAACGCAAGTTGCATCACGGTGGATGGCGGGCGCTCGGCGCTGTATCACGATTAGACCGATTCAGCAGTAAAGGATGACGCACTGGCCGCGGTGCGACGTCACTACAACAAGACGCGGCCAATACCTTCGTACCAACTAGACAGTCAAGTCAGGAGACAGACCATGAAACGCAGAATGTTCCTCACGCTCGTTGCCACGGCCACCGCAGCAAGCGCGACCTTGTTCACGGCGCCGGTGGCGCAAGCCGCCGATGACGTCAAGATCGGCTTCCTCGTGAAGCAGCCGGAAGAACCTTGGTTCCAGGACGAATGGAAATTCGCCGAAATGGCGGCCAAGGCGAAGGGCTTCACCCTGGTGAAGATCGGCGCGCCGTCGGGCGAAAAGGTGATGAGCGCGATCGATAACCTCGCCGCGCAAAAGGCCCAGGGTTTCGTGATCTGCACGCCTGACGTCAAGCTCGGACCGGGCATTGTTGCCAAAGCGAAAGCTGCCGGGCTCAAGATGATGACGGTGGATGACCGCCTGGTCGATGGTTCGGGCAAGCCGATTGAATCGGTTCCGTACATGGGCATTTCGGCATTCAACATCGGCAAGCAGGTTGGCGATGGCATTGCTGCCGAGATCAAGAAGCGCGGCTGGAACATGGCCGAAGTTGGCGCTATCGACGTGACGTATGAACAGCTTCCGACGGCGCATGACCGCACCGCGGGTGCTGTGGAGGCGCTGGTTGCTGCAGGCTTTCCGAAGGCCAATATCGTGATGGCGCCGCAAGCCAAGACCGATACGGAAAACGCTTTCAACGCAGCCAACATCGCGTTGACGAAAAACACCCAGTTCAAGCATTGGGTGGCGTTCGGCCTGAACGACGAAGCCGTGCTCGGCGCCGTGCGTGCTGCAGAAGGCCGTGGTTTCAAGGCGGACAACATGATTGGCGTGGGTATCGGCGGCTCGGATTCGGCGTTGAACGAATTCAAGAAACCGAACCCGACCGGCTTCTACGGCACGGTGATCATCAGCCCGAAGCGTCATGGCGAGGAAACGTCGGAACTCATGTACACGTGGATCAAGGACGGCAAGGAACCGCCGCTCGTGACGCTGACGACCGGCATGCTGGCAACGCGTGACAACGTAGGCGAAGTGCGCGAGAAGATGGGCCTGGCATCGGCCAAGTAAGGTCTCTTCGTATCAGGTATGGGTAGAGCAACACGGATCGCAGCGTCTCTTGAGGCGTTGCGATCCGCACGAATTCCAAGGAGGCGATGTGTCAGCGACGCTGCGTTTTGACAATATCGGTAAGGTTTTTCCAGGCGTGCGCGCGCTCGACGGCGTGTCGTTTGACGTCAACGCCGGCGAAGTGCATGGCTTGATGGGCGAGAACGGCGCGGGCAAATCGACTTTGCTGAAAGTGCTGGGCGGTGAATATCAGCCGGATTCCGGGCGTGTCCTGATCGATGGCAACGAGGTGAAATTTGGGAGCGCGGCTGCATCGATTGCGGCGGGTATCGCGGTGATTCACCAGGAATTGCAGTACGTGCCCGATCTCACGGTCGCCGAGAACCTGCTGCTCGGTTCCTTGCCGAACACGTTCGGCTGGGTGCACAAGCGCGAAGGAAAAAAGCACGTTCGCGAGCGCTTGCTGCAAATGGGTGTCGATCTCGACCCGAACGCGAAGCTCAAGAAGCTTTCCATCGCGCAACGGCAGATGGTGGAAATCTGCAAGGCGTTGCTGCGCAATGCCCGCGTGATTGCGCTCGACGAACCCACGTCGTCGCTGTCGCATCGCGAGACGGAAGTGCTGTTCAAGCTCGTGCGTGATCTGAAAGCGGACAACCGCGCGCTGATCTACATCTCGCACCGCATGGACGAGATTTACGAGCTGTGCAATACATGCACGATTTTCCGCGATGGCCGCAAGATCGCGTCGCACCCGAATCTCGCCGAGGTTCCGCGCGATACGCTCGTGCAGGAAATGGTCGGGCGTGAAATTTCGGATATCTACGATTACAAGCCGCGTGCGCTCGGCGACGTGCGTTTCGCCGTGACGAATATCGAAGGTCACTCGCTGCGTGAACCGACAAGTTTTGAAGTGCGCCGCGGCGAGATTGTCGGCTTCTTCGGACTGGTGGGCGCGGGGCGCAGCGAGCTGATGCACCTGGTCTATGGCGCGGATCACAAGAAGGCCGGCACGATCACACTCGATGGCAAGCCGATCAAGGTTCGCAGCGCGGGCGAAGCGATCAGGCACGGCATCGTGTTGTGTCCTGAAGACCGGAAAGAAGAAGGCATCGTGGCCATGGCGTCGGTGTCCGAGAACATCAACATCTCGTGTCGCCGGCACTATTTGCGCGCCGGGCTCTTCCTGGATCGCAAGAAAGAAGCCGCAACGGCCGAGCGTTTCATCCAGTTGCTAAAGATCAAGACGCCGAGCCGCAAGCAGAAGATTCGTTTTCTCTCCGGCGGCAATCAGCAAAAAACCATTCTGTCGCGCTGGCTCGCCGAGCCGGAACTGAAAGTCGTGATCCTCGATGAACCCACGCGCGGCATTGACGTGGGCGCGAAGCACGAGATCTATAACGTGATCTATCAACTGGCAGAACGCGGCTGCGCGATCGTGATGATTTCGTCTGAGTTGCCGGAAGTGCTCGGCGTATCGGACAGGATCGTGGTGATGCGGCAAGGGCGGATCGCGGGCGAATTGCCGCGTGGCACCGCGAACGAACAATCAGTGCTAAATCTTGCGCTGCCTGTGCAATCGGAACCGACTGCGAAGGCAGCCTGAAGCAAAAAAGTGGAGATGGAGGACATCATGGAAGTCAGGGAAAACATTACCAACGCGCTGGTGCCAGCGAAAAACGACAAGCAGCGGTGGTGGCAGCAGATCACTGAATACAGTCTCGTCGTGATCTTCGTCTTGATGTTCATCACAATGTCGCTCACGGTCGATCACTTCTTCTCGATCGAGAACATGCTCGGCCTGGCCCTGTCAATTTCGCAGATCGGCATGGTCGCTTGCACGATGATGTTCTGCCTCGCCTCGCGCGATTTCGACTTGTCAGTCGGGTCCACGGTGGCGTTCGCCGGCGTGCTCTGCGCGATGGTGTTGAACGCAACAGGTAATACGTTCATCGCGATTATCGCCGCGGTGGCGGCGGGTTCGGCTATCGGTTTCGTGAACGGCGCGGTCATTGCGTACTTGCGGATCAACGCGCTGATTACTACGCTGGCTACGATGGAAGTCGTGCGCGGCCTTGGGTTTATCGTCTCGCACGGGCAAGCGGTGGGCGTGTCGTCGGACACGTTTATCGCGCTCGGCGGCTTGACCATGTTCGGCGTCTCGCTGCCGATCTGGGTGACGCTCGCGTGCTTTATCGTGTTCGGCGTGCTGCTGAATCAGACCGTGTACGGACGGAATACGCTCGCGATCGGCGGTAACGCGGAAGCGTCACGTTTGGCAGGTATTAATGTAGAACGCACGCGTGTCTGGATTTTCCTGATCCAGGGCGCGGTTGCAGCGCTCGCCGGGGTGATCCTGGCGTCGCGTATTACGTCGGGTCAACCGAACGCCGCCGACGGCTTCGAGCTCAACGTGATCTCGGCGTGCGTGCTCGGCGGCGTGTCGCTGCTGGGTGGCCGCGCGACCATCTCGGGCGTGGTGATCGGCGTGCTGATCATGGGTACGGTCGAGAACGTGATGAACCTGATGAACATCGACGCGTTCTACCAGTATCTCGTGCGCGGCGCGATCCTGCTTGCCGCAGTGCTGCTCGACCAGTTGAAGAACCGTGGCTCACGAGACTAATTGTGGGGTTGAAACAGATGGCCAGTTCAGTCGATAAAAACCTCGCGCGCTATCCGAGCCTTGCCGGAAAAGTCGTGCTGATCACCGGCGGCGCGACGGGCATTGGCGCGGCGTTCGTCGAGCATTTCTTCGATCAGGGCGCGAAAGTCGCGTTCTTCGATATCGATACGGACGCCGGCGAGGCGCTCGCCGATCAGCTCGGCGCGGATCTGGCCGATGGTCAGTTCCGGCCCATGTTCCTGCGCGTCGATCTTACGAATATCGATGCGTTGCGCAAGGGCATTGCCGATGTTCGCAGCACGCTGGGGCTTATCGGCGTGCTCGTGAACAACGCGGCGAACGACAAGCGCCACAAGATCGAGGATGTGACACCCGAGTCCTACGACGCGGGTATCGCGGTGAATCTGCGTCATCAGTTTTTCGCGGCGCAGGCGGTTATCGACGATATGAAGCAGCTTGGCGGCGGCTCGATCGTGAATCTCGGCTCAATTAGCTGGATGCTTAAACAAGGCAATTTCCCGGTCTACACCACGGCGAAGGCCGCCATTCAAGGTATGACGAATGGCCTCGCGCGCGATCTCGGACCGTTCAATATCCGGGTGAACACGCTCGTGCCGGGCTGGGTGATGACCGACAAGCAACGCCGTCTGTGGCTTGACGACGCCGGCCGCCGCGCGATCAAGGACGGTCAGTGCATTGATGCCGAATTGCTGCCCGTGGATCTCGCGCGCGCGGCGTTGTTCCTGGCATCGGAGGACAGCAGCATGATGACCGCGCAGGAAGTGGTCATCGACGGAGGCTGGGCATGAAAGCGGACCTGCTGGTCGACAGTCAGTGCGCGCTGGGTGAAGGCGCGACGTGGTGCGCTGAAACCGGGCGCTTCTACTGGACGGATATTGAAGGCGAGCGCCTGTGGCGCTACGATCCCCGCGATGCCAGCATCGTTTCGTTCGACATGCCGGAACGGCTTGCATGCTTCGCGTTATGCGCCGATGCTGACGTGCTATTGCTCGGCCTGGCTTCGCGTTTGGCGTTTTTTAACCTGAAGACTGGCGCGATCGAAACGATCATGCCGGTGGAAGCCGATCTGCCGACGCGCATCAACGACGGCAAATGCGATCGCCAGGGCCGCTTTGTGTTCGGGACGAAACACGACGTGGCGAAGGCGGAGAAGATTGGCGGGTTTTATCGATTTAACCTGGATTTGTCGCTCGAGCGCTTGCCGCTTGGCGAGTGCGCGATTTCGAACAGCATCGCGTTCAGCCCGGACGGATCGCGCATGTATTTCTGCGATTCGCCGGAGCGCGTGATTCGCGTATGTGACTACGATTCGTTTGGCGCCCAGCGCGTGTTTGTCGAGTTGACGGATGCGACCGGTGAGCCGGACGGGTCTGCCGTCGATAGCGATGGCGGCCTGTGGAACGCTCAGTGGGGCGGCAGGCGTGTAGTGCGTTATGACGCCGATGGCCGCGAGACAGCGCGTATCGACGTGCCGACGGCGCAGCCGAGCTGCGTCGCGTTCGGTGGCGCGCAACTCGACACCGCATACATCACGAGTGCGCGGGTCGGATTAGATTCGGACGCGTTACAGGTCGATCCGCACGCGGGTGGGATATTTGTTGCGACACCGTCGGCAACGGGTATCGCCGAGCCGGTGTTTCGCGGGCATAACCACACGCATTGAGCGGATGCGGCGTGCGCTATACGCGTTGCGCCGCAGAGCCGCAGCAGAAATATAAGGCGGCGCGCATGACGCGCTGCCCGCAGCATCCCGGGCACGCTGGCGCCTCAGACCAGGACCACGGGATTGATCGCCTCTCGTTCGGAGTCAGCCACCATGACCGTTGCCCGCCCAGCAGGAAGCTCCACGCCACCGCCAGCGTCGTCCCGGCCAGCCGTGCCCAGCCGCCGGTCGAAGCTCGCGGCCGCAACCGAGCCGCCTATTCGCCCGGGACCCGCCACGTCGGTCGTCGCGATGGGTGGCGCGGGCGTCAACGGTTGCATCACGCTCGCTAACGCACAACTACGTCTCGATGTCGCGCCGGCGCTCGGCGGCGGCATCACACGCTTCGACTGGCGCAGCGATGGCGCGCTTGTGCCCATCTTCCGGCCGTGCCTCGCACCGAGCGCGGCCACCGATCCGAATGAACTCGCGTGTTATCCGCTTTTGCCGTATTCGAATCGCATCGGTGGCGGGCGGTTCCAGTTTCTCGGCCGCGGTGTCGATGTGCCGTGCAATCGGCCCGGCGAGCCGCTGCCGCTTCATGGCGATGGCTGGCTGGGCGCGTGGGACGTGGCCTCCGAGAGCTCCACGCATGTGCGGCTGACGCTCGATCGTCGCAATGGCTCGCCCTATTCGTACACGGCGAGCCAGTCGTTCATGCTCGAAACGTCAACCTTGGTGGTGACGCTTTCTGTCGAGAATACGGGGCGCGATGCGTTGCCGTTCGGGCTTGGATTGCATCCGTTCATCACGCGCGAAGCCGATACCGAGTTGTCCGCCGCGGCCGATGGCTTGTGGCTTTGCGGCGACGATTTCCTGCCGATCCGTCACGTTCCGGCGCCGCCCGCGTGGCAATTCGGCGTGGCTTACCCCATGCCCGCCGCCATGGTGAACAACGCGTTCACCGGGTGGAGCGGGCGTACGAGCGTGATGTGGCCGAAGCGGCGCTTGTCGCTGACCATTTGCGCCGATACCGACTACTACGTGCTCTACGCGCCGGCTGGTCAGAATTTCTTCTGCTTTGAACCCGTCGATCACCCGATCAATGCGGTGAATCTTCCCGGTGGCGGTGCGGCTCACGGCATGACGGTGCTGGCGCCGGGCGAGCGCCTGACCCGCGAGTTCAGCTTTACGGTTGAACGGTCGGGGGAAGCGAAGCGGCGTGGACGGCCGAAGCAGCCTGCAGGGCAGAAGGCGCGCAAGACGGCGGTGGCGGCGCGGTAGCGATTAGCGGATCGCTGCGCGTGAAGGAACGAGGCCGCAGCGCGTTAAAATGCGGGATCGCTTGTTAGTCTTCTTTAGCTTTCTCGCCCCGGATGCCCATGTCTTTCATCGAATCGCTCAATGCCGCGTGGTCGCGGACCCAGTCCCTGCTTTGTGTCGGGCTCGACCCGGAGCCTTCAAAGTTTCCGGGTGCGTTGAAGGGGCGTGCTGATTCAATCTTCGAATTTTGCCGCGACATTGTCGACGCGACGGCGCCTTATGCCTGTTCGTTCAAACCGCAGATTGCGTATTTCTCCGCGCATCGGGCGGAAGATCAGCTTGAGCAGTTGATCGAGCATATCCATGCCAGGCATCCGGGATTGCCGGTGATCCTGGACGCCAAACGCGGCGATATCGGCAGCACCGGCGAGCAATACGCCATTGAAGCGTTTGGTCGATATAAAGCCGATGCCGTTACCGTCAATCCGTACATGGGGTTCGATTCGGTTCAGCCGTACTTGGAACATGATGGAAAGGGTGTGATCGTGTTGTGCCGCACGTCGAATGCCGGTGGCTCGGATCTGCAATTTCTTGAAGTCGATGGAACGCCGGTTTATCAGATCGTGGCGCGGCTTGCGGCTGAGAAGTGGAATGCGAACGGACAGTTGGGGCTTGTGGTTGGCGCGACGTTTCCTCGCGAAATTGAGGTCGTGCGTTCAATTGTTGGCAATATGCCGCTTTTGATTCCAGGCATTGGCGCTCAAGGCGGTGATGTTGAAGCGACGGTTCGTGCCGGACGCGATTCGTCGGGCAAAGGCGGGATGCTGATCAACTCGTCGCGCGCCATTATCTATGCCGGCAAGGGAGATGATTTTGCCGATGCCGCCAGAGAAGCCGCTAAGCGCACGCGGGATGCGATTAATGCGGTGGGTTGATCTTGCCGCACGCTGAACAGCGCCGGTTTCGAATCATCGCGACCGGCGGCTACCGACCCTCTCCGGCCGTTGGAGCCAGCGCGACGTGAACGGCGGCTTCCGAGGTCCAGCGGTCATTCGTGCACGCGTGCTTCCCGTCAAGTCATCGGCCGCTGCGGACGGTCGCGAATCGCGGGCGGTGGCCGACCAGCACCGTGACGGGAACGTCCGCGAAAGTGTTGAGCGGCAAGTGGCCTTCGCATCTTGGCCGCTATGCAACGATCGCGATCGCCCACCATTGAGCCTTTTCCTTCACGCCAAGCGCTACCGCCGGTCCCGGCCATTTACGACGCGCATCCTCCAGGACTTCATGCCGCCTCAACAAGAAGGACTCGCTGTCAGGTTTAAGCTTCGCTCTGGCGAGGATTTCTGGCACCAGCGGCGCACATTCCAGGCTACTGGAACCCCACCGGACCAAGCCTTCGATGGCCAGCGATAGACTACGACCCCTACCCCCACTAAACTGTTTCTGAGTTTCTGAGCATACAACCCATTGCTGCAAAAGGGATTTGAAAGCCCTGATCTCCTTTGACCGTCGATCTTACCGTCAACAATCGCCACTCGTGTTTCTGGGCATGCTCAGGTAGGTCATCAACCGTAAGAGGAAACCTTCCATCTGACGCCCTCAGCTGCTTCCCTCTTCGATACCCTTGCGAAGCAAAGCGTCCGAAATCGCCGCGAGTGCATCAGCAAGCCGTCTTACCGTGTCCGGTGGTGGTAGGGGCAACTTGAGGCTGCGTGCGCCTGTGGCTGGGTCGCGTTCGACCCACGGGTGGGTGGCGGTAGCCCCATCGTCCGACGCGCTCAGCGCTGATGCCAGTTCCACGCCGAACTGCAACAGCCCGGACCAGGGCTCGGCACTCCCGTCTTGTGGCGCTGTTTTGATGACGGAGGCTTTTGGTCGGGTCCCGGCATCGTCGATGTTCGTTTCCACAGTTGCCGCGTTTTCCTTCAATTCGTCGGATGCAGCAGCGACATTGACCGCCTCTTCCATAGGGGCCATTGCCTCGCCCTCTCCCATGCGGCCTGTGACGTTTTCCACGTCCTTCATGAAGCGGTTGAGACGTGAGCCCCCGAGCGAAATCTCGCCTGCGCCGCCGTCGAGGATGCCCGCCGACAGGGAGCGCTTAAAAGACAGCACCGACAGCATGCCCTCCTCGATCGTTCCCTTGGAAACGTAGTTGACGATTTGTACGGGCTTCCGCTGCCCCATGCGGTGGATACGCGCGATACGCTGTTCAAGCACCGCCGGATTCCACGGCAGATCCATGTTCACGAGCGTCGAGGCGTGTTGCAGGTTGAGCCCCGTGCTGCCCGCGTCCGTCGACAGGAAGACGCGGCAGTCCGGATCGTTGCGGAAACGCTCCACCAGCGCAGGCCTCCTTTCCGAAGGCACGCCGCCGTGGAAGCTAACATAACCGATGCCGAGTTTCTTGAGCCGGCGAATGACGATTTCATGAGTCCGCGTCCATTGGCTGAACACCACCGCTTTCGCTTCCGGCTGGACGAAGAGACCCTCAAACAACGCCGCCAACTCGTCAGCCTTGACGCCATGGTCGGTTTCCTGGTCCAGAAGATAGGTGCTGTTGCACGACATGCGCATGTTCTGCATGGCGCAGGTGAGTCGTCGCTGGTCCTGGTCCGACAGAAACTTCGTTTTGCGCCAGCGCTGGACAATTTTGGCCACGACGTCCGCGTTTTCCGTGTGATGGGCCATCTGCATCTCGGTCATCGGTACCAGCAGGTTCTGGTCGGTACGGTTCGGCAACTGAAGCAGCACCTCGGACTTGCGCCGGCGGATCATGATCGGCGCCAGGGTCTGGCCGATCTTCTCAAGTCTGGTGTAACCCGTCACACGTCCGGATTCATCCTTGACCTGATGCTCATGCAGCAGCTTCCAGGTGGGTCCGAGGCGATGCTGGTCGACGAACTGGACGATGGAAACGAGTTCTTCCAGCTTGTTTTCCAGTGGTGTGCCCGTCAGCACAACGGCATAAGGACTGTCGATGCGCTTGAGTGCTTTCGCCGCGATGGTGTTCCAGTTCTTGATGCGCTGCGCTTCGTCCACGATCACAAGTTCCGGTGCCCATGCGGAGATCAGGTCAAGGTCGGATTTCAGCTTCTCGTAGTTGGTGATCTTGCAGAAATCTTCCTCCGCGTATTCGTTCTGCCTCTGGACGAGGCTTCCAGCGACCACTCGCGACGCGCGACCGGAGAAGCGAAGAATTTCGCTCTGCCACTGATACTTGAGCGAAGTCGGGCAGACCACGAGTACCTTCGACACCCCGAAATGACGCGCTAGAATCTCCGCTGCCGCAATCGCCTGAATGGTCTTGCCCAAGCCCATTTCGTCGCCGATCAAAGCACGCCCAGCGCGCACTGCAAACAACGCGCCTTCGGCCTGATAGGGATAAAGCGGCACCTTGAGTAGCTTCTTCAGCAGCGGATCGGCAGCGCCACGCGGGAACATGTCGTCCAGCGCCGTGGCGCGACGCGACGCATCGCTCCGGCCGGCGACGAAATTGAGCGCGTCGTCGTAAGCGCGCAATTCGTGACCTGTCTTCGCCGCGTCGGCGAGAAAACGTCCCAGTTCGTCGAAACGAACCTCCGGTATCCGCCAATCATGAGATACGTCGAACAACACCGCGGCGGCCTTCGCCACCTTCGCCGGACAATCTGTACCGGCGCGGAAATGGATCGTTCGCTCACCGTCGTTTCGCAGATACAGTTCCGAAAACGCAGGCTGGTAGCCGCGGGCAAAAGCCGCCTTCGCACCGCGTTTTTTTGCCAGTCTGGCCAGCGTGAATTCGATATGCTTGCAGGTACCCAATTCGTTGGTCGCATAGTCGGGACAGGCGCAGAAGTTCTCGCCCGGCTGTGTCCCGCGGATCGCTACACGATAATTGGATTTCGACTCCGGATTGCCGACGCGAAACTCGGAGAAAAACGGCTCCGTCCCGAGATTCTCCAGCCCGAACACCTGCTCGCGCCCAAATTGCCGCCGCAAGGCGCGCTGCCAATCGGCGGGAGTCATGTGATCCGGGGCTTGGGTACGAGAAAGCTTCGGGGCTTTAGCCGTCTTTGCAACATTGCGCTTGCGTTTCATTACTTCCGCGTAATCATGGTTGATAGATACCAGCCTCGTCGACTCCGCAGCCCGGCATATTTCTTGGTGCGCAACTCTTCGAGCACCTTGTCCTTCTGCTTCCACGCATCACCTTTGACCCGGACTATCCGTTCCGTCCACCGCGCTAGGCCGCAAGTTCCCGCCACTGTCACCACACTGCATGAGTGCAAATACGCAAGCTTGGCCGATGTCGCTCAGCGGTGTCGGTCCTGGACTTGCCATGCGCTAACGCCACACCGCCAAAGCATCCTGTCCATAGAGGATCTAACGAGGCTCCGCCTCAGAGCCACGAGTGGTATTGATGACTGCGTGACGCTCGGGGTGCAGGGCAGCTCCGATCGAGCCAGCTGGGACAAGCCCAGGAATGTACGAGCTCGAAGCTCAATGGGGTCTGAACACCCCGTGGACTACCGGAGCCAGACATGACGCTATCACAGAGTGTGTGCGATGTTCTAGGGGACCACGTCGTGCTCTAGAGCGGCGCAGCGACCGGATGTACCTGGGCGTGTGCGTGCAGCAGTTGCAGCGTGTAGGTGGCGTGGTGTGATACCTGCGCGGCCATCTCGGTCAGCGCTTTGCCTCGGCGGCGACAGTGGCGCCCAGGACCGTGACTTTCGTGGCAAGCATCGGGAAGTCAGTACCACGAGGAGGGCCGGGCGCTCCGTATCGAGACCACCATCAACGACACCCGCGACTTCATCGTGGGACGACTGCTGCGCAACTTGCCCGAGTTGCGCAGCATCGGCTTTGCCGCCAATCGGCGCATGCTCGAGATCGAGCAGATCAGCCACGACTGCGCATTGGGCGAAGCCGCGTTCCAGGACCTGCAGCGTCCGCGCAATGTTGACGGGCAGCGTGCTGCGGCACCGCGCTTTGCCGACCCGAAGGTCCAGGCCCTTCTGCATGGGTTGGTGATGTTCGTCTTCGTCGCACGTGGCTTTAGCAATCAGGACCTCGGGCAAGCCTACGCCGTGCTGCTGGGGCTCGCTGTTGGGCGCGCTGCGCCGAAGCAGACGTTCGCATCACCTGATGAGTTCACCGCGCGACCGTACGCTCCTCGGCCGACAACGCGACTGACATGATCCGCGCACGAAGGTCCGTTGTCCGGGCGGAGCCGACGTTCGAACGTCCGAGTGAAAGCGCGGGCCAACGTCCGCAACTGGCCATGGAGTGCACTCCATTACATGTCGCAATAGACATTGTCCAAGGTGCCAGGCTACCGCTGCGCGCCGATGGCTTGAAGCGCGTGAGGCAGATCTCCTGCTCATCGAGTACTACCACGTCGTCTTCACGCTGCCGGCTGCGATCAGCGCAATTGCGTATTACAACAAGGCCGTCATCTACGGGCTGCTGTTCGATATCGCGGCTGAGACGTTGCGCACCATCGCCGCCGATCCGAAGCATCTCGGGGCACAGATCGGTGCCACTCTCATCCTGCATACCTGGGGCTCGGCGCTCACACATCACCCCCATGTGCATGGCATCGTTCCTGGCGGCGGGTTGTCGCCGGACCGAAGCCGGTGGGTAGCGTGCAAGCCAGGCTTCTTCCTTCCAGTGCGCGTACTCTCGCGGCTGTTTCGCCGACGCTTCCACGAAGAACTGGAGACCACCTATCGCCGGGGCCAGTTGCGCTTCTTCGGCGAATACGCCGAGCTCAACGAGCTCACAGCCTTCACACAATGGCTTGCGCCGATGAGAGCATGTGAATGGGTGGTGTACGCCAAACGCCCATTTGCGGGACCCAAAGCGGTGCTCGCCTATCTGTCACGTTACACGCACCGGGTCGCGATCTCCAACCAACGCCTGGTCGCGCTCGACGAACGCGGCGTCACCTTCCGTTGGAAGGACTACCGTGTGAATGGACGCACACGCAACAAGACCATGACACTCGAAGCCGATGAGTTCGTGCGACGGTTCCTGCTGCACGTGCTGCCGGGCGGCTTCCACCGCATCCGTCATTACGGTCTGCTCGCGAACCCTTCGCGGCGCGAGAATCTCGCGAAGATACGCGAGTTGCTTGGCGTAGTGCCTGCCCTTATCGAAACCAATGCTGACGTCGTAGCCACAGCCGCAGTACCGTCAACCTTTGTTTGCCGGCACTGCGGTTCGCCGATGATCATCATCATCGACATACTGCAACGTAGCAGACCTATCCGGGCGCCACCGGTTGAGCGAGCCTACGCATGAGCGCCATCATGTCAGCGCGCACCGATCGACTGTCGGCTCTTCAGCAACGAGAGCTTAAAGGAGACGCTTGCGCGCATCGCACCAAACCAGCGGTTTGGCGCTCGTCAAACCCTCTACATAGCGATACGCTGCACTGTCGCTGCCACGATCTTGCCGATTTCAATTCACCGTCATCCGCGTTTCAATCTATCCCACGCACGATCCGCCCTGATAAATCGCCATAGCAGTGAACGTTTCGATCACATCGGAGCACTCCGCGGTTTCCTCCGTTGGGGCTTGTAAGACGCCTGCCCGCCGGCTTCTGCGCGAGTTCGCTTGCACGCGGATCAGGGCAGGCATCCTTCAACCCTAAACACACAGAGACGAATAACCAACGCCGCTCGACGCCGGCTGTCGACCAGCACGGAACTTCCGTAGACGAAGATGCAAGCGACGTTCGAATCTCCGCGCAGCGACGTGCGCGGACGGCGGAAAGTGGTCGGATACCGCCTGACGTGGTCGGCGCATAACGACCCTAACCCGCCGCTCAAGCTGCTCGGTATAAATGGTTGTGGACCAGCACAAAGCGGACACTCGTTCCGAGCCAGTTTTGCGTTTCGGTTCGACCGGCTTGCGTGAGCGCCTCTCTTGTCTAGCTGTTTTCAGCGAACGGTATCACCTGACAGGTCATCCCTGAGTACGATCACGAACCGGGCATCGTCATTGACGCGATCGACTTCCAAGGCGCCTCCTAGTCCGATGGTGATGGCATTAGCGATATATAGCCCAAGACCAAGACCCGTTTTGTTCCGGGGGTTTCTCGACGACGATACATTGAAGGGACTTGTCATCGCACCGGGCGTAAACGGCGCGCCGACCGGAATGCGGTTAGTGATGGAGACTCGCCGTTGGTCTCCACACCGCCACGCGTTTATCTCAATTGGATAACGCATATCGCCATGATGCCGGGCATTGCTCAATAAGTTCGATATACCCTGTACAAGACGATCCGGATCCACCAGACAATCTCCAAGATCGTCGATCGCCACGGTCATTTCGACCCCGGGATGCGCTTCCCGCGCCCGTTCGATCGTTGCATACAGGAGCGGCGAGAGCGCGATCTTGCGGATATCCATGGCTAGACCCACGCCGGTGCGCAAGCGGCTGACGTCCAGGATGTAGGCGATCAACGACTGCATCCGCTGAGACGAGTATGCGATGCGTTTCACGCCGTCCGCATTCGAGACAAGTCCGCGTCCCATCAAGGTCACGACCATATCGATAGCCTGAAGGGGATCGCGCAAATCATGTCCCATGATGGCGAGCAAGGTAGCCCGCTCGTACTCGGCCGCCTGCATGTGATTGAGCGCCACCTCTTGCAAGATGGCCTTCAGTTCGCGAGCCGCAAACCGGTCCGTCGCATCCCAGGCTTTGCTGCTGCCGCGCACAATCTCTTTCCACGTCTCAAACGATTTGCGTGGCCTGATTCGCTGCGGGTTTGAACCGGCCTCCTCGACCTTCTCCGGTTGCCCGGCCCAATGAATAGTTTCAACGAGCTCGGCGCGCCACCAGATGATCGTGATCGCGGGCGTGCCGCTTAACTGGATCGCGAGAATGCCGGGCGCGTCGTTGATATCGGCATGCAGACCACTCAGTTCCGGCACGTCGCGCGAAACGAAGTCGGTCACCAGCAAGTCCTGACGATGATCGTTCAGGTAATCAGCTACCTTGATCGCGGCCGCGCGATCAAGGTTGGCCGGAAACGACCCCACACGATGGCCTACGAGCACCGACAGCGCATCGCAACCGATCAATCCGCGCATGGCCTCGTTCGCGGCCAGCAACCCGGCCGTCGCGTCGTCAGCCGATGCCAGCGCGCTCGCGACCTGACCACGGAGATCTTCGATACGGCTCTCAGCCATCGCCCGTTGCGAAAGTTCATTGCGCTCTACGGTGATCGACAGCACTTGAGCCAGGACCGTACACGACAGTCGAACTGCGTGAGAAATCGACAACGGCTCCATGTGATGGCAGGCAATAAGTCCCCAGAGTTTGCCATCAACGATGATAGAAACGCTCATGGAGGCCGTGACGCCCATATTCTTCAAATATTCGATGTGAATCGGCGAGACGCTGCGCAGCACCGAATGGGTCAAGTTGAGCGGCTTACCGCCCGCTTCCAAGGTGGCGGGTTCGATCGCCACCGGGACGTCTTCCACATCGGCAATGTGGCGGATCGGATTGAGCACATAGAGGCGTCGCGCCTGCGCGGGGATATCGCCGGCCGGGTACCGCAGATGAAGATAGGGCGCAAGCTGGGCGCGCCGCGATTCTGCGCTGACACTGCCGCTGCCGTCAGGCAAAAATCGATACGCCATGACACGATCAAAACCGGTCAGCGATCGAATGGCATCGGTCGCCACCTGCAGCAATTGTTCGAGCGACGAAGCAGCACTGCGCTGCAGCCGCTGGATGCTTTGGTGTACCAGGTTGGCGTAGTGCGTCGTCGGCGGGGCGTTCAGCGGTTTTGATTCCCACTCGACCACGAACAACCCATCGGTCCAATGCATGACGAGATCAAAACGACGGTAATCCGGCCCGAAACATTGCAGGCCTTCTTCGACTATCTCGGGATTGTCGAGTCCCCGGAAGATGGCGTCTCTCGCAATTGGGTCAAAATGCGACTCGGTCGTTTTTGTGCCTACGTCAGGCACAAGTCCGAGTAATGACGTTGCGTTGACGGAACGAGCGACTACCAGTCCCGCTCGATCGAATGCCACCAGCGCGCCGTGTCCCTGGATCAAGCCGAGAGCATGGATGGGCTCGAGATCGCAGCTTTCGACCTTTGATTGCATGGCGTTGCCGTCAGGCCTCGCGTGGAACTGGGATGGGAGCGGTGGTGCAAATGCCCCTGCTGAGGCATTGCGATGAGGAGTGCGGTGAATTGAGGGCTACTGCTTATTCGATTTTGTACGGATGAGCCCGATATGAGTCTCTGCTTAACAAGCCGACTTAGCAACCTTTCATTTTAGATGTTTCAAGCGTCTGCGGATGTCACGCAATGGTCGGCGTGTGCAAAAGCGACAACAAACGTTCAGTTTCATGCCTAATGCGTACGGTCAGGTCTTAAACGCACCGGGCTCAACGACCGTCACACTCACGCCGATCGGCGCCATCTCCGTGACCAGAGTCTCGAAAAGTACTTCAAGCGCGTACTTCGTCGCATGGTCGTAGCCGACTTCAACGCGATGAAGGACCGGCCTAATTTTTTGTACCGCTGATGGTCAACTCTTAACAGCTAAGCCGCACGCGTCTAGCTGATAGCCAGTTTTCTTTCAGACGTGGGTGTCGAGTACCAACTACCCGGACCTGGCGTTGCGATCTAACCCTTGATCCTGCTCGACATGCTTTAGCGCTTGAAGGAAACTCGAACTCCACCAGTGGACATCCTGCTTGCGAATCCGACTCATAAGCGCTTCGTGGCGCCGAATGCGCTCTTCGAGCGGCATCGTCAGCGCCCGTTGGATGGCTTGCGCTGTGCCGTGTGCGTCGTACGGGTTGACCATCAGCGCTTCTTTCAGTTGCTCTGCAGCGCCCGCGAAACGCGAAAGCACCAACATGCCGGGATCTGTCGGATCCTGCGCAGCAACGAATTCCTTCGCCACCAGATTCATCCCGTCGCGCAACGGCGTGACCAAGGCAACACGACTCGCGCGATAAAGCCCCGGTAGGCGCTTGCGGGCAACATTGCGGTGGATATAGCGGACCGGCATCCAGTCGAGTTCACCGTAGTCACCATTTATCGCACCGCACAGACTGTCCATTTGGCGGCGCAAATCGTCGTAGGCACCCACTGCTTCGCGGCTGGGAGAAGCGATCTGGATCAAAGTTGCGCTGCTACGATTCTCCGGATACTGAGCCAGCAGTTCACGAAAAGCGTGGATCCGCTGCGGTAGTCCTTTCGAATAGTCAAGGCGGTCAACGCCTAGCAGCAAACGCCGCCGTGAATATTCTTCCCGCATACGTTCAAACGTGTCGTGTCCCTCTTTTGCCTGGGCTAGGTTGACGACTTCGTCGACATCAATACCGATTGGGTAGGCGCCGATGCGCAGCGTGCGATTGAAAGCGCGAAGACGATCGTGACTCAACTGCTCAGCTGGCGCTTCGGATTGGACGTAGTGAGTGAAGTGCGTTACATCGGTTTCACTCTGGAAGCCGACCAGATCGTATGCGAACAGCGAGCGCATCAACCATTCATGCTCGGGAACTGCCGCCATGATTTCCAGCGGAGGCATCGGAACGTGCAGGAAGAAGCCGATCCGGTTAGTGCACCCCATGGCTCGCAACTCGGCCGCAAGGGGAATCAGATGGTAATCGTGGACCCAAATGAGATCGTCGGGCTTAAGCAGTGGCATCAGCTTCTGCGCGAACAACTGGTTCACCCGCCGATACCCGGCGGCAAAGTCAACGTCGAAATTGGCTAGATCGAGCCGGTAGTGAAATACCGGCCACAACACGTCGTTGGAGTACCCAAGATAGTAAGTGTCGTAGTCGCGCTGACTCAGGTCGATCGTAGCTAGCGTCACGTTTCCGACCGTTTGCACGCGAACATCCTGGTTCCCAACGGCGGGCTCCGCTACGTCACGGATTTTGCCGCTCCAGCCAAACCACAGGCCGCCAGTCTGCTGCAAGCTTTCCTTCACCGCTACAGCTAGCCCTCCGGCTGCAGATTTGCGGGGATCGGCGGTACGATTGGAAACGACAACTAGACGACTCACAAGCTCTCCATATTCATGAATGGCTTCAGATCGTGCGCGAGTATCTCGGCTGGCAGTATCCGCATGGCCTCAGCGTACCGATCGTAACATGGCCCCTTGCTGTCAGTTTTAGACGCAAAATCGTTCGTCTCGCAAGGTACAGCCTTTGACAATCACAGATGGATGTACGACACGCGGAAGCAACGCCGAACTGCGTAGGGTGATTATGAATTTCGATCGAGCGCTTCACGCGCAATAGTGTTTTCCGGAACGGATCCCTTCACCGGGTTATCGCATTCTTTCGCATCAAATCTGTTTTGCACTTCGGGTAGAAGCGCATAGCAAATTGTGAAAACTATCTACGTGCTGGAATGCGCACATGCGGCTTTCAAGGTCTCTGCCGATGCGGACTAACTGGTGCATACTGAAATTTCGCTATCCTTAGGAGGATTCGTGAAATTCCAATACAACTCTTTCAATATCGAATGTTTAGCATCCGAAACCGCCGGACGTTTCTTAGGACAGGCAACGATATGGCGACCTTCGTCACCCGGCTTGGGAGAAAGCGGCATAGAGTCAGGCTACCTTCGATCCTTTGATAGTGAGGCACAGGCTCTAGGATTCGCCCGCTCTTGGGCCGAAAAGTGGTGTGACACGCATTAGGCCCAGAACAACACCGCATTGCCGACGGTGTAGTGATGAATGTCGCGCGTTTTATGTAATTTTATGTATCGTCAAAGCCTTGCGATCCGGCTTTCAAGAACCTCGCGCGCGATTCGGTATCGTAGGGCTTATCACCCGTATGAAACTTTCGCACCAGTGGCGTGGGCTCGCTTCTCCTGAAGCATATAGCCAGCGGCCTTCCCTTTCCCCAAGCGAAAACTGGAACCGACTCGTGACGTCGAGCCCACCGACCCAGTCGTAGGCGATGGCTTTGCTTTGCGAGTCACGGATGCGTGTCATCGTCGAATGCATCATGGATCCATCAGCGAGCAACAACATTGTTAGAAAAGGCGCATGCTAGCGAATTCGATCGTCTACCTCGCGGAGATCATAAATGAGCAAAAAGACCTTCTTGCACGGCAAATACACCGTGACCGTCGAATCCACAGAAAGCAACACAGGCTCCTGGTCATCAGCGATCAGTCTGGCAAAGGATGGCTCAGATGTTCCCGTCCGGTCGGCAATGAGCGGTCAATCAGCGTGGCCAACCGATGCCGAGGCGATCTTGGGTGGCATTACGGAGGGACTCGTGTATGTGAATCGTGACAACAAGAGCGCCAGTGACTAATTTAGCGATGCTGAGGGGACCTCGTAGCAATGTCGAATGTCCGAAGGACGCGTGACTGCAGGCGACGTTCGTTGCTGCCGCGTGTGCATGACTCAATATGCAAATCAACCCAAGAGGATACCAATCATGTATGAAGCCAAGTTGAGTAACCTAGCTGCACGGATAGCGATTCAAACCAGCAACGCGACGTTAAACGGCGACGAAACGGCGCAATGGGTTGAGCGTATGAGCGCTGAAGTTGATGCATTACAGTGTGAGATTGAACGTAATCAAAACGTCGAGGCTGCGCCCCGTGCCGCGCTATTGGAGACACTGGCAGATGCGCGCGATCGTGTACGGGTTTTGGCGCTCGATCAGATTTAAGGGGAAACGGTTCGAGCGTCTCGTCTGGCAAGACCGATAACGAATATAGGGGCCGGTGTCGACTACCGACGATTGGCAAAAATCGACCCGACAAAGTGCTTCGCCAATCGCGGAAGCGGACATATAGTCGGGGTGTCGGCTTCCCAATTTCTTGCCAATCGGCATGCGGATAGTCACCTGTGCGATGCTCCTTAAGCCCAAAGGGCATTGCTGCCCGAAGGGCTCCACCAGCTTGCTATCGTCTGCCTCGCCGGCGCCACTGCCTACGCGTGGAACGGTACCCAGAACATCTTCACTTCAACGTTCAAGAGCCGCGACTTCACGGTCGGGTCATCCGTCGCAATCTTGTTAGCTTCCTCATAATCGGCAGCCCGGATTGTCACCGATCCAGGTACAGATGTCGAATGACTGCAACAGGCCGGCTTTTGCCTGTCACGTTTCGGCAGAAGTCGACCCACAATCGCCCGGCCAGCTCGCTCCGCAAAGGACATTTGAGCTCACGTTCCAAGCCCACCCTCAGGGCTGTCTTGAGCGTGTTTCACGCGTCGAGATTTCACGTCGCAGTCTCGATCACAAAATGCTTAAGTTGGGCCAGGGCAGGAGGCAGGTCACTATGGCCGTAAGCGGTCACTGATTGACGTTCCTCTTTGTTCTCGCGGAGGCGACAGGGGCGGAGGTCAGTATCCTCCGCCCCTGTCGAACGGCGACCGATCACCGCCGCTTCGCCGCTCCTCTGACGTCAGGAGGCAAAGATTAACTTGTTTCAGGGCGACATGCGATCCGTGCTCGTACGTCGGGTGATGCCAGGCAGGTTGCAACTGCCTCGTAACCCGGCGCGCCGGGGTAAGGTGCTACCCGGACGGGTGGACTGTGATTTGCCGGGCAAAGAATGATGGCCTCTTCAGCTCCAACTGCCGCCAAATCCAGGATTGCTGAAGAGCGCGTCAGCAGAAAGAGAGGCCGACCGCCGGTTTTTGCTCGGTGGCGCAGATAGTTGATCAATGCCTCCTGCGTTGCCTGTCCGAGATCCTGTTCGATCATATCCACGACCAGGACATCAGAGCCTTCAGTTTCCAAACCGACGAGCAACGCGGTTAGGGCTTCGGATGTTGTTGCGCCCTCGTCGGCGAGCCACCCCAATGCCTGATTGACGCGTGACTTGAGAGCCGGATCAGCGTTCAGCAAGTTAATAGCCGAAGCGCCGCCATTTTCCAGCCGGTCCAAACCCAGGAACGCTGCGTTAGGCAAAGTTTCTGCCAGGCGACCGGCCAGCCTAGTCTTCCCACTGCCCAGCGAACCAATGATGTAATTCAATGGGCGGACATCACGAAGTTCAAACCATTCACCACCCCATGGCCACGGGAGTTCGAATGCCACGCAGTGCTTTGCCCTATCGAGCAGGCGTGCTAGTTCACCGTCGCCTGGCATCTGACCTCGCGCAAGATCGGACCGGATGCTCCGGACCTTGTCCAGCTTACGGACAAGGTCATGGATTTCATCATCAAGTGTGGCTTCGTGCGCAGCTAAGCCTGCTCCCAAACTTCGAGAATCACCATCTAACGCTCGCGTAACCTGGGCAAGGCTGAGACCTAGTGCGCGCAGGGCCACAACCTCGGCAGCACGAACCATATCGGTGGGCCCATACGCTCGGTATCCTGCAGCCGTACGGCCGGGAGTTACTAATCCTTGCTGCTCATATAGCCGTAGGGCTTTGATCGATACACCTAGACGTCCGGCAGCCTCTGACGCGTTCATACATCTGGCGGAAGAACTCATAAGTCACCTCTTTGTTGTTGACCAGCAGTCAGCATGAGGGTGACCCCAAGGGCCGGGTCAACGGGGATTTTAGAACGTCGCTGAGGGCTCTCGGCAAGTTATTAACGATATCGCGATTGTTGACGATCCAGCCGGCATCGGCGAAGGACCGTTCCTGGCCGATGTCGCACGGTCGCGACTGGAAGCATATGGCCAGTTGGTGACGTTTTCACGTATCGATTTTGGGTCTTTCGGTTCCCAGTATCCGCCACTGCCGTGGTAGGTTTCCGCGTGCAACCAGAACCTCTCCTCGCAATGTAGGCAGCGAAAATGGTACTCAGCGTAGTCGTCCCATCTTGCGCCTTTCGCGAGTTCGTCAAACGAGACGGAGACCCAAGGGCTATTGGGAAGCACCTCTACGAGTGTTTTGTCGGCGATGTTTTCCGCGGCGATTTGTATCGCTTTGCGTAGCTCGCGAGGAAGCCTAACTGCGTAGCGAACGCAGAGGTCCGCACATCGATCACATGCCACAGAAGAACATTCCGTCGGTATTGTTGCTACGTTTAGTGGGGTAATCGGTCGGTATCGGTGAAGGCGATGAACGGGATTGTCGGCGATCTGGGCGACCATGTCGAATGACCGTTTGTGGCCGATACGCGTCGCACGAAGTGCGTCGACTAGTATCACGCCATCTCGTATTCGCTTACCCCGCGCTAAATACAAACGACCCGCTCAATCTCGTCCACCGTCATTTCCATCGCATCGTCGCGGGCGCAATCCATAATCCTTCGATTCTCAATGCTTCTCAGCCACGTCAGCTGGCGTTTGCACAACTGACGCGTCGCGAACACGCCTTTATCGCGCATGGTCGCGTAGTCAATGGTCCGGTCCAGATATTCCCAGACTTGCCGGTATCCCACACAGCGCATCGATGGCATGGCCGGCGTTAAATCACCTCGCGCGCGTAACGCCTCGACTTCTTCTATCAGGCCCGCTTTCAACATATCGTCGAAGCGCTTTTCTATCCTACGATGCAACACGCTTCTATCCGATGGCTCCAGCGAAATCGGAACAAACTCAGGTTCGCTTTCCTGACTCCTTTTCGGGTCTTTCAATATTACGGATAAAGTTCTGCCCGTCAGCATGAACACTTCCAGCGCACGCTGGATTCGCTGCGAATCGTTGGGTGCGAGTCGCGCCGCAGTATCCGGATCAATTGCAGCCAGTCGCGCATGCAAGGCCGGCCAGCCATCACGCGCTGCTTCTTCATCGAGTGCCGCGCGCATTTCCGGATTCGCTTCCGGTAAATCATTTAATCCACGCGTCAAAGCCATGTAATACAACATGGTTCCGCCGACCAATAACGGAATCCGTCCACGTGCTTTAATCTCTGCCACCAGCTTCAACGCATCATTGCGGAATTGAGCAGCTGAATACGATTCAGCCGGATCGATGATATCGATTAGATGATGCGGCGCCAGCGCGCGTTCTTCCGCAGTCGGTTTAGCCGTGCCTATATCCATGCCGCGATAAACCAGCGCCGAATCCACGCTGATGATTTCCACCGGCCTGCGCTGTGCGAACGCTAAAGCCGCAGCCGTTTTTCCCGATGCCGTCGGCCCAAGCAAACAAGCAATTCGCCGCGCGCTCATTGGCCGCGCATGAAAAGTCGATCGAGATCGCCGAGCGTCAGCTGAAACCAGGTCGGGCGGCCGTGGTTGCACTGGTCGCCGCGCTCGGTAGCTTCCATCTGGCGCAGCAGGCCGTTCATTTCGTCCAGCGTCAGCCGCCGGTTTGCCCGCACTGCGTGATGGCAGGCGAGCGTGCCGAGCAATTCATGCTGGCGCTCGGTCAACACGCGCGAACCGCCATAAGCCTGCAGATCCGAAATCACCGCACGCGCGAGGGATTGCAAATCGGCATCTTTGAGCAGCGCAGGGACTGCGCGGATTGCGATCGAGCCGGGCGACAAAATCGCCAGATCAAATCCCAGCGCGTCGAGCACTTCACGTTCTTCCTCGACCACGCCCATTTCGACGGCATCGACGGTCATCGTCACCGGAATCAGCAACGGTTGAACCGCGATTGCGCGGTCGGCCAGCGAGTTCTTGAACTGCTCGTAGAGGATGCGCTCGTGGGCCGCGTGCATGTCCACGATGATCAAACCCTGCGCATTCTGCGCGAGCACATAGATGCCGTGAATCTGGCCGAGCGCGAAGCCCAACGGCTGCTCATCGGCAGCCATATCCGATGCGCCCGGCATCGAGGCGTAAAGCGGAGCGCTGGGCTGAGTCGGAGAGTCGGTGTCTGTCGTTACGCTGCCGGCAAGCGTTGCGCCCTGCGGCGTGCCGGCGTTGACATCGCGGCGTCCGAACAGCGCGTCGTACAGCGCGAGCGGCTGTGCAACCGGCAGATTGCCTTGCGTCATCCGCGATTGCCGCAGCCAGTTTGTACCGGTGTCGTTTCTCTGGCCGGGCGTTGGGTCACCGCTCGGCGTACCACCGAAACCCGCGCCCGCGTAAGGCCGGGCGGTAAAAGACGCGATTCCCGTCGGCTCCAGCTGCGCGGCGTGACCGCCGGCCGTCGTTTCCGGCGATGCCCCCGCGTTACGCGCCAACGCCCGTTGCACCGCATGGAACACGTATTGGTGAATCGAGCGTGAATCGCGGAAACGCACTTCGATCTTCGATGGATGCACATTCACATCGACGGATTCCGGCGGCAAATCGAGGAACAGCACGTACGACGGATACCGATTGCCATGCAGCACGTCCTCATACGCGGCGCGCACGGCGTGCGTCAGCAGCTTGTCGCGCACGAAACGTCCGTTGACGAAGAAGTATTGCTGGTCGGCGCGGCCGCGGCTCGCGGTCGGCAGGCCGGCGCAGCCATACACGGCCAATGGTCCGGCACGTTCATCGAGCGGCAGATGCGCGGTGGCAAAGACATCGCCGAGAATTTTTGCGACGCGCGTGGACGGGTCCGACGCGTTCCAGTGCTCGACGGCTTTGCCGTTATGGATCACCGATATCGCGATGTCAGGCCTCGCCAGCGCCACTCGCCGGATCACTTCGAGGCAATGTCCGAGTTCGGTCTGCTCGCTTTTCAGGAATTTGCGGCGCGCGGGCGTGTTGAAGTACAACTCGCGCACTTCCATTGTGGTGCCGATTGTTCCGGCCGCCGGCGAAATAGCGCCCGTCTGGGCATCGATCTTCGTAGCATGCGCGCAAGTCGCCGTCCGGCTGGTGATGAAAAGCTCCGCCACCGACGCAATCGACGCCAACGCCTCGCCGCGAAACCCGAGCGACGCCACCGCTTCCAGCTCGGCGAGCGAGCGGATCTTGCTGGTGGCGTGGCGCAACAAAGCCAAGGAAAGCTCGGCGGGGGGAATGCCGCAGCCATCATCGACGATCATGATGCGTTTCACGCCGCCTTCGTCGAGCGTGATTCGCAAGCTCGACGCGCCGGCATCCAGCGCGTTTTCGAGCAATTCCTTGACCACGGACGCCGGCCGTTCCACCACCTCGCCCGCCGCGATCTGGCTGATCAGCTGGTCGGGCAGTGGCTGTATGGCGCGCGAGGCGCGCGGCAAGCGCCCGGCGGCGGGGGAATCGGAAATCGTGTCGGATGAATCGATGAGATCGGGCATGCCGAAATTATAAAGCTTCACGCCCGTGAACGATTTCGCCGCCGTCCGGTCTGCCACTACGCGTTCGCCGGAGTCATCGAACGGCGAGCTGGTCTACGCGTTCCGGAGCGGCGCAAACCGGCCGATTGGCGTGAAAACCCGCCAATGAGACCGCGCTTCGCGAATTTTCGGGCGTCGAGTTCGGTATCATGGCGCGACTGTTTTTATCGCAACGTTTTTGCAACGATATGCCCGCGCACGCACGCAGTCGTTGCCAGTTTTCCGCTTATTTCATCTTGGTCGAGGCCCTCTTTTGGATACGCTGCTGTCATTCCTGAGTCTTATTCTCCATATCGACAAATCGCTTGGATTTTTCATCCAGCATTACGGCGGCTGGGTGTACGCGGTGCTGTTCCTGATCGTGTTCTGCGAAACCGGACTCGTGGTGTTTCCGTTCCTGCCGGGTGATTCGCTGTTGTTCATTGGCGGCGCGTTCGCGGCGAGCGGATCGATGGATCTTGGTGCGTTGATCGTGCTGCTGCTGATCGCGGCGATCCTCGGGAACACGGTGAATTACTGGATTGGCCGCGCGATCGGCCCCAAGGTCTTCGATACCCACATTCCCGTGCTCGAACGTTTCCTTGATCGCGAAGCGCTTCGCAAGACGCAAGGTTTCTACGCGCGCCACGGCGGCAAAACCATCGTTCTCGCGCGCTTCGTGCCGATTGTGAGGACGTTTGCGCCATTCGTCGCGGGTGCATCGGCGATGAAAGCCTCGCGCTTTCAATTGTTCAACATACTCGGCGCACTGTTCTGGGTATTGCTGCTCGTATTGCTCGGTTATTTCTTCGGCAATATTCCGTTTATCCGCCAGTACTTAAACGTGATCGCGCTGATCGGCGTGTGCGCGGCAATCGTACCGATCGCGCTGGGCGCGTTGTGGAAAGTCATGCGGCGTAAAGCGAGTAATTAAACGGGATTGGTTGGTTCAAACGCGCGGTTCAAAAGCGTGAATATGACGGGCAAGGTATTCGGACCGCCGGCGTCTTCGCCGCCAAAACGTAAAAGGTTAGAATGCCGAATGGTTGGCTCGGTGTTTCGAATATCGAAATGAACGACGCTGTTATTTCGTGAACCAACGTTAAATGTTTTATGCTGGCGAAGGTTGGCGAGGTCTTATAGCAAATGTTGGAACGAACAAGAAGTGAAGCGGGAGCGGCGCGCAACTGGCGCCGTCTCAGGCTGGTGGTGGCGGTGCTGGGTGTCACGGCGCTGCTCTGCGGCTGCGGGATTTTTGGCTGCGGCGGCAGCGCGACGAACGGCGGGGCTTTTGGCGGATGTGGCGCCGGCATGCGGTTCTGAGCGCTCGCAAGCAGCCCGGAAATATCAATATCTGGAAGTCAGGGAAGACGGCAAGCATGGCGGTATCGCGTTCAGGTAATTCAGGATGGGCCGTCAACGGCCGCGGGGGAGTGCTCGGTGCGCTCGTTTCCATTGGCGTGGCTGTCTCGATAGCCGGTTGCGGGACAGCGATGACGCCCGCGCCTATCGTCGAGCAGTCCACGGGCGGCGCGAGTTCGCCTGCGGTGATCTCTACTACGCCGCCGGGCGCCGGGTCAGCGGCCGGACCGTCTGCCATCGCGCCGGTGCAGGCCGATGCCGGGCCAGGGTTTTATCGCGTGAAGCCGGGCGATACGCTGTATGGCATCGCCCGCGCGCAAAAGCAGCGCCCGTCCGACCTCATCAAGTGGAACAACCTGCCGGAAAGCATGCAGGTCAACGTCGACCAGTTGTTGCGCGTCGCGCCGCCGGGTAGCACGGGCACGGCCGCCAGCGCTGACGACTGGAGCAAACAGGCTTCATCGGCGGCGGCATCGAAGGCCGGGCCGCCGATCATCGGCGCACCGGCCGCGACCGCGAGCAACAACAGCGCCCCGGCCGACACCAGCACGCCCGCAATCAACTCGAAGGGCGCGTGGCTCACGTGGCCGGCACAAGGCGACGTGATCACGAAGTTCGGCGAAGGCGGCAGCAAGGGTATCGATATTGGCGGCAAGCTCGGCGAACCGGTGAAAGCCGCGGCGGCTGGCAGGGTCGTGTATGCGGGCAGCGGTTTGCGCGCTTACGGCCAGATGATTATCGTCAAGCACAGCAACGACTTCCTGACAGCCTACGCGCACAACGGCAAGCTGCTGGTGAAGGAAGGCGATACCGTCCGCCAGGGTGCGAATATCGCGGAAATGGGGAACGGGCCGAGCAACAAGCCGTTGCTTCACTTCGAACTGCGCAAGTCGGGGCAGGCCGTGGATCCGGTGCCGTCGCTGAAGAAGGCCGGGTGATGAACACGGTTCAGAGCGCGCATACAACGGGAGCGAGGCCAATATGAAACGGTTCCTGCTCGCCACCGCGTGCGCATCTGCCGTGCTGCTTGCGGGTTGCAACGACCAGCAAAACGCGGACGCCATGAACAAGCTCAGAGCGTTCTTTAACGCCGTCAAACCCGACACCTTGCTGCTGAAGGACCTGACGCCGGGCGTGACGACCGAGGCGCAGATTCTCGACCAGATGGGCGAACCTGAAACGACGCGCAACTACACCGACGGCTCGAAGCGTTTCGAATATCCGCGTGGTCCGGCGGGGACGAACACCTATTTCGTCGATATCGATCCTAACGGCAAATTCGTTTCGGTTACGCAGGTGCTGACGGCTGCGAACATCGCCAAGATCCGGCCGGGCATGACGCAGGACGAAGTGCGGCGCTTGTTGGGCAAGCCGACGACCATCGCCGAATATCCGCTCAAGCAAGAGCGCGTGTGGAGCTGGCATTGGGAAGAGGGCGGCGTGACGCGTGACGCCATGTTCAACGCGCATTTCGGCCCCGATGGCATTGTGACGACCACGTCGCGATCGGAAGCGTTGGGCGGCGGCAAGCATTGAGTCGCGTGGCGGGGCGTTTCACGGGTCGTTTCAACATCGCGGTACCCCGACCGATGGATCACCAGAAATCAAGACACGCTATTGAGCGCGAGGCGCTCATGACGCTGGCGGCGCGTCATCGCGCGGACCGGGCGACGGCGTTTGCAGCGCTTGGGACGCTTGAAACGGCAAACGCGAGCTGGCAATGCGAGCGCGGACACGCGTGGGACGACGGCGTCAGCGCCGCGCAGAACGTGCGCTGCATGAACTGCGCGACTCAGCGCCGCGAGCAGCACACCGAGCGTCTCAAGGCCCTTGCTGAGGAGCGGGGCGGGAGATTGTTGTCGGCGAGCTATGTCGATGCCGCCACGGCGTTGCAATGGGAATGCGCGTTCGGACATAGCTGGGACGCGCAAGCCGAGGTTGCCACACGACGATGGTGTGCCGAGTGCAGGCGCCGGGGCGTATACGACGCGCCGACACCGTCGCAAAGAAGAAGCGGTGGCACGCGACTGCCGGCGATCGACGATCTGACACCAATGACGAGTGCGAGTCAGCGATAAGCGTCGCCAGACACCCTCGCAAATTATTTTCGATTTATCCGGAATAGACGGGAAAAAAATGGGTTCGCCCTAGTACCAACCCGTTAAACACTCTGGAGTCGAAAATGAAAAAGATCGCCCTGTTCGTGATGTCCGCCGCTGTTCTTGCATCGTCAAGCGCATTTGCTCAGTCTCAAGGACTGACGCGCGCCGATGTGCGTCAGCAACTCGCTGAAGCGCAACAAGACGGGTCACAGCGCGTTAGCAACGCGTCATATCCCGATGTGGCTCGCATCTATACGAATCAGGTCGCGCAGGCAAAGCAAGGCGCGTCGGCTTATGGCGGCGTTGCCTCCGGTTCGAGTGCCAGTTCGTCGCGCTCGGCGAATATGAGCAGCCTGAGTCATGAAGCCTGTGTCGGGCCGTACAGCTTCTGCAACATCTATGCGGGTTCGTGATGGCCGCCCTGGTCTAAGACTTTTACCGTGAGCCACTTTAGCCGCTCGCACGAATTACCGTAGCAGGATCAGTTGAGGCACGGTGTCCGAACCGCACCATATGATTGCATTTTGCGCGTGTTTCGTACCAAGTTGTTTGGCATCACTAAGTTTTAGGCCAAGGACCAGAGAACTTGGTTCACCCGGCCATGTTCCCGACGGATGCTCGCCGATCCCTTCGATAAAACGCAGGCTCATTAGTGCAAGCTGCTCGGCAAGTGCGGCTTGCCGGGCCGCGTTCACCGTTGCGCTGGTCAATGTGCTCAACGGATTCGCCGCGGTAATAAACGCACTACAGTCGACGCCGAAGGTCCGATGAAGTTTGGCCAGATCGGGATTGGCGTGCCCTACACGCAGCGTTACCGGGGCATCGCCCAAGACACGATAATAGGTTTCCTCATAAGCCCGGAGCATGTCCGGGTCGATGGCCGAATTGAATTGCAAAGCAATCTCCTTGGCGTTGCTGCGAGAGCCGTCCGTATGTTGTAGAAATCGTATCAGACTGCCGCGGGGCGTCGTTGCGTGCGCTTGGGCGCGTTTAGTCTGATAGCGAGGCGACGTTACATGTTGCGGAACTGGCAGCTCAATTAGATGTTGCGGCCGAGATACCTGCGCAAACATGTAGGATATACTTTACATATTCGATATCGTGTTTTCCGTTCTGGCGCAGGAGTAATCATGCAACTCTACGAGATTGGTCAGTCAGTCGCGAGACGGCGGGCGGAGCTCGACCTGACGCAAGCGCAACTCGCGAAGCTTAGCGGGCTCTCCCGGTTCACGGTCAACCAACTTGAGACTGGCAAGGTGAAGGATCTGGGAATCAACAAACTTATCCCGCTTCTCACCGTTCTTGGGATCGAACTGACGGCCAGTCCGCGGCCCGAACAAAAGGGGCTGTTCAAGGCATCCGTGAGCGCGAACGTTAGCTATAAGCGAACGCTGACGGAAGTCCAACTTGCTCGCGCATTCGCAACGGGAAAAATTCCCGCTGGCTATGAGCCGCAGGTCTCCGTCATTCTGGATGAGGTGCCCGTTCCGGTTGTGGTTAAAGCTGTTGAGGAGGCGGCTAGATCGTCCGGCGTCGCGCCCAAGAAGATCTGGAAAAATCTCGCTACGTGGTCGAAAGACCTGCATCTCTATCGTCGGGTGTGGGATTGATGACTACTCACTCCTCTCATGCGTTACCGGACGGGCCGTGGAAGAGCCTGCCTGGTCACGCGCTTACGCTCATCGATGAAATCGCCGAGCACGAGCGCTCCGATCCCTTTTGGACCTTTGGCGGCGGCACCGTGCTGATGTTGCGATACGGTCATAGGCTCAGCAAGGACATCGATATTTTTGTGCCAGATCCGCAGTACCTGGGTTTCGTGAATCCGCGCATCAGCGAGGTCGCCTCGTACATCACGACCGAGTATGAAGAGCACGCAATTCGTGAAGCTGCTTCTGCCTGAAGCGAGATCGACTTCGTTGTTTCTCCGAATCTGACCGACCCTGGATACGATCAATGGACCTTGCTCGATCGTGCGGTGAAAGTGGAGACGGCGGCTGAAATCGTGGCGAAGAAAATGTGGCATCGGGGTGATCGAGCGACCGCGCGTGATTTCTTCGACCTCAGCCTCGTGATTGAGCGTGACCCCGCTGCATTGCTGGCGGCTGGGGAATTCCTGGTCCGCCATCGAGACACTTTTCTTGAGCAGCTGGCTGCGCGCGACGTGTTCATCCGTCAAGGGTTCTCAGACATTCGGACCTTGGGCTACACGCCCACCTTCGATCGTGCCGTTGCTCTCGCAACTGAATTTTTGCGAGAGATTCCCGAGGCCGGACCTGTGCACAGGCCGCGATCGTGACATTCGTTCAGCGCCCACAAACGAGAAAAGGGCTCAGCTTGCGCTGAGCCCTTTATGTCTTTGGTAGGCCGTACGGGATTCGAACCTGTGACCAACGGATTAAAAGTCCGCTGCTCTACCAGCTGAGCTAACGACCCAAAGAGCCGAAATTATAGTCACACAGACCATAAGTTGTCAACGGAGCGTAAAAAAGCACCGCATCGCGGAACGGAGAAAAACCAAAGAAAAAGCCCGCAGCAACCACGCTACGGGCTCTTTCAACGAGAGGCGCAAAGACCAGCTTCGCTTACTTCACCTGCGACATCTTGCTTTGAGCCGACTGCGCGGCTTCCGTTCCACCGTACTGCGAGATGACCTGATCCAGCGTCTTTTTCGCGGCCGCTTTCTGACCCTGTTCAATCTGGTTGTTCGCGATCGCGAGCAGCGCATCGGCTGCCCGCGGATGCGTCGGATATTTCGTCACCAGATTTTGCCAGGTTGCTGTCGATCCCTTGTAATCACGCAGAGCGTACTGCGCATTACCCAACCAATATTGCGCGGTCGGCTGGTAAGGGCTGTCCGGATACTTGGCGACAAACGTCTTGAACGACGCTGCAGCATTCTTGAAGTCGCCGTTACGGAACTGCGTTGACGCCGCATTGAACGATTCAGTCTCGCCGGGTTGCACCGTCCCTTGCACGCCATCCACCGTCTGCTGCTGCGGTTCGAACTTCTTCAACCGGCCATCGAGGTCGGTGTAGTAGTCCTTTTGCTGCTTTTGCACCGTCGTCAATTGATTGGCCAAGTCCTCGTTCTGGCCTCGAAGCGTAGCGACCTGCTGATTCAACTGGTCGAGACGATTCGATTGATCGAGGATCGTGCGCTGAGCGGCGGACAACTGGCTAGCCAGACTGTCCGTTTTCGTGCGCAAATCGAGCACGGCTTTACGTGCTTCATTGTCGTCAAACAACGCCGCGTGCGCCGACCCGCCGACCACGGCCGAACCTAACAAACATGCAACTGCGACCGCGCGCAGCGAGGGGAAGCGATACAACATACGGCGACTCACCCGTGACTGGTTACGTTACTGTTGATAAGCGAGGTCAGCGCGGCGATTCTGCGCCCACGACGACTCGTCATGCCCGGTTGCCTGCGGCTTTTCCTTGCCCAGACTCACGGCTTCCATTTGCGAATCGGCCACGCCCAGCAGCGACATTGCGCGACGCACCGCTTCAGCACGCTTCTGGCCCAATGCCAGGTTGTATTCGCTCGTGCCGCGTTCGTCGGTGTTGCCCTGGATCAGGACATGACGATCCGGGTGGCTCTTCAGATACTGCGCGTGTTGTTGCAGCAGCGGCTGATAGTCGTCACGAACAGCGTAGCTGTCGAAGTCGAAGTAAATGCTGCGTTTTGCCAGCGGGCTGTTTGGATCGTTCAGCGGGTCGACGTTGACCTGTTGAACGGCGTTCGCGTCGGGTTGCGTGCCGATCGCGCCTTTGTTTGCACCTTCATCCAGCTTGACGCCTGAATGACATGCGGCCAATGCACCGACCATCGCCACTGCAAAGCCGAAACGAATTTTAGACATCATGGTTACTCTCCTTGTGTGTTGCTGCTTAAGTTATTGCGTGAGGTTTATTGCATGAACGGACCCCAGGATGGCTCGCGTACGCTGCCCCCCTGAAGCGACAAGACTTGCCGCGTACGACCATCGGTCGATACGGCAGCCAACACGCCACGCCCGTCCACCTGGGTGGCGTAGAGGATGTACTGACCATTCGCCGCAAAACTGGGCGATTCGTCATGCGTGGTGTCGGTCAGGCCCGTCGCCGTGCCGGACCCGAGGTCCAGCAAATACAGCTTGAAGCCGCCGCCAACACGCGAAATGTACGCAATCTGCTTGCCGTCCGGGCTCACTCGCGGGCTTGTATTGTAATTGCCCGTGAATGTGACGCGCTGTGCCTGGCCGGCGCTTTCGCCGTTCGCCGACATCTTGTAGATCTGAGGCTGGCCGCCGCGGTCGCTCGTGAAATAAATCGTGTTGCCATCGGGAGAGTAAGCCGGCTCGGTGTCAATCGAGCTGCCCTGCGTCAGGCGACGCAAACCACTGCCGTCTGCGTTCACCTGGAAAATCTGCGTGTTGCCGGTAGTCGACAAGGCGACCGCGAGCTTGCGGCCGTCCGGTGACCATGCCGGTGCACTGTTATTGCCTTTCTGATTCGATACGATCACACGCTTGCCTGTCGGCAGGTCGTGTATATAAACAACGGGCTTTTTCTTTTCGAACGAGACGTACGCGACCTTGGTGCCATCAGGCGACCACGCCGGCGAGATGATCGGCTCGGGGCTGGACAGCGCAATGCGCGCATCCTGACCATCGGAGTCCGAAATCTGCAACTGATAACGGCCGCCGGTCTTGATCACGTACGAGAGGCGCGTCGCGAAAACACCACGATCACCCAGCAATTTTGCGTAGATATAGTCCGCAATCTTGTGCGCACTCATGCGCAGACCGCTTTCCGGGCTGACGAGCGACAGGCCGCCCAAGCTTTGCTGCTTGACCGTGTCGTAAAGCCGGAAGCGCACTTCGTACTGACCGTTCGGCAGGCGATTCACGCTGCCGGAGACAAACGCGTCCGCGCCTTTGGCTTTCCAGCTGCCGAGATCGACCGAGTCCGTTTCCGAAACAGGCGTACCACCCGCATCAATATTCGTGAACTTACCGCTGCGCGCCAAATCCTGACGAACAATCGCGCTGATCTGCTGCGGCGAACTGGCTTCGTTGGCAAACGTGGCGGTGGCAATAGGAAATTGGGTAGAACCCACGCCCGTGACAAGCACGTTCAACTGCGCGTGGGCAGCGCTGCCCGCGGCGATCAGGCAGGATGCAACAAGTGTTTTCAGGCCAAGCTTCGTCATCAAACTCATGTATCTGGTTCCAGAAAAGCGATTTTTAAACTACCGGCGGCAGCAGAACAGACCGCCGGATGCACAATTCGTTCCCGTTAGGGCTCACTGTGCACCGTCGTTTTACCATGTCTGTTCAACCACCCGCCGGACGCAATGTGATCGTAAACGTGCCGGGCGCCTGGCCGTTGGTATCCAGGGGCATCGGATCCGAGCGCTGAACTGCGCGCAACGCCGCCTGGTCCCACTGCTCATTGCCGCTCGAGCGCTGAATTGTTGACGACAACAACGTACCCGTCGACGGCGACACGCGTACCGAGACCACCGTCTCAAGTCCCGCCGTTTCCCCCGCCCACACGATGTTCGGACGCACGCGACGCTGCACCTTCTCCGCATAGCCAGCCGACGTTGCCGTCCCACCCGCGCCGTGACCCGTGCCACTCTTGGCGAGCCCGTCACCGCTTGAACTCGTGCCCCCGCCAGCCTGACCTTGCAGCGCTGCCAAACGGGCGTTACGTTCCTTATCAAGCTTCGCCTTCGCCTGCGCGTCGGCCTGGGCCTTGGCTTTAGCCTTCGCATCCGCCTGAGCCTTAGCCTTGGCGTCTGCCTGTTCTTGTGCCTTCGCTTCGGCTTCCTTCTGCTGCGCCGCGGCTTTCGCTGCGTCAGCTTCCTTCTCCTTAGCCTGTTGCGTCTTCTGCTGCTCGAGCTTTTGTTGAGCGAGCTGCTTTTGCTTATCGGCTTGCTTTTGCTTGTCCTGAACCGCCTTTTGCGCGGCTAAAGCAGCTTGCTGCGCGGCCTGCTGTGCTGCGAGCTGCTGCTGGCGCTTCGCTTCGGCTTCCTGATCGGCCAGCTGTTGCGCACGCTGCTGTTCGGCGAGTTGCGCGGCGCGCGCTGTCGCCTCCTGCTGTTTACGCTTCTTTTCCTGCAAGGCGATGTCAGCGTCCTCGTCCTTCGCCGGCGGCGGCGCAGGCTGCACCTTGATCGGCGGGGCGGGCGGCGGCGTAACGCGGGGCGTAGGCACCGACAGATCCGGGATCTCGGTCCACAGCTCCGCCTCGGCGCCCGCCGGGGTGTTGTTTTGCCAGTTGACGCCGTGATACAGGAGGATCCCAAGCAGCACGTGCATCAGCGCGGCGAGCGCGAACGCCTTCCATGTCCCGCGTTCACGCGGCGGACGGATGGGGCGCGCGCTGGTCCGCGCGCCAGGGTGCCCGCTGGGCTGCTGATTCATCATTGCGATTTAACTAACAATCCGACCCGTTTGACGCCTCGCGCCTTCATATCGGACATTACGTTCATAACGACTTCATATTTCACGGTCTTGTCGGCGGCAATCACGACCGGCTGGTCGGGATGCGACTCCTGCCGATTCAGCACGAAAGTCTTGAGGTCGCCTTCGGTCATGTTCTGCTGCTGTGCCGCGCCGCCGTCGTCCTTGTAGCGCACGTTCATGCTGCCGTCGGCCTTGATATTGACCACGACCGGAGGCGTTTGCTCCTGCGGCGCTGCATTACCGACCGTTGGCAGGTTGATGATGGACGGCGAGACGAGCGGAGCGGTCACCATGAAAATAACGAGCAACACGAGCATGACGTCGATGTACGGCACGACGTTGATGTCGGACATGGCGCGCCTTGAACTGCCGCGCATGCTGGAACGCATTGGACCTCCGGCCATTCTGAACTCCTTAGTGAGCCTGACGCTGCAAGATGTTCGAGAACTCTTCGATAAACGTTTCGAAGCGGATGGCCAGCCGGTCGATATCGTGTGCATAGCGGTTGTACGCCACCACCGCCGGAATTGCTGCGAACAGGCCGATTGCCGTAGCCACAAGTGCTTCGGCAATACCCGGCGCCACGTTCGCAAGCGTTGCCTGCTGGACGTTTGCGAGGCCGCGGAACGAATTCATGATCCCCCAGACCGTGCCGAACAAACCAATATACGGACTGACCGACCCCACCGACGCGAGAAACGCGAGATTCACTTCGAGCACATCCATTTCACGCTGGAACGCGGCACGCATGGCGCGGCGGGAGCCATCGAGAATGGCCGCCGGATCGTTCATGCGGCGCTCTTTGCCCTTGAGGAACTCACGCATGCCCGATTCGAAGATCCGCTCGAGCGCGCCAATGGTGTGGCGGTTGTTGGCAGCGCTTTGATAAAGCGCCTGCAGGTCGCCGCCCGACCAGAAGTCTCGTTCGAAGCGCTCGGTCTGATTGCGCGCACGCCGGATGGCAAACCACTTGCGGATGATGTAGGTCCACGACAACAACGACAGTATCAGCAACAGCGCCATGACGGCCTGCGCCAACAGGCTGGCATGGATGACGAGAGAAATGATCGACAGGTCTTGTGTAGTGTTCATAAAAGTCCGCTGTTACGTCCCAAAGGGGCGTCCGAGGCGCGCTGGCAGGGAACTGTCAGGCTTTCGATAAATGACTGAAAGCGTCGGCAGGCTTGCCAGCAGATGCTCGGTACTTCTGTGCCCGCATGCCTGATGGCACGCGGGCTCGATTCGGTTCGGTTCAGGTCTTGATGGAGTCAAAAGGTCTTTGTCTACATGGGTTTTTCTGAACAAGATGTTTTAAACGGTGCTGACATTGGCACGGTTGACGCGTTAATTGAGACAGACTCTTGCGGTCCGCGACGCAACCCGTTGAGCACGCAGGCGGGAATGCCGACCGGGCGGATAGCGCCGAGACTGACCGACGCCACCTTGATGTTGCCGGACGCGAGCAAAATGCCGTCTCGCCAGGCTTCCTGATGGAAATCCACCGATGCTCGGCCAATACGCTCGATCCGGCTCATCACGTGAACGACATCGTCAAGGCGCGCCGGCGCCGAGTATTCCACCGCCGTGCGCTTGACGACGAACAATACGCCGTCTGACTCGGCCAATACACGCTGGTCGATGCCGCACGCGCGCAGCCATTCAGTGCGCGCCCGTTCGAAAAACTTCAGGTAGTTCGCGTAGAAGACGATGCCGCCAGCGTCGGTGTCTTCGTAATAGACCCGGAGCGGCCAATCGAAGGTCAAGAGGCCTTTCGCCTGCTGAGGCTCGCTGGTGGACATGTTCATCCACGCATTTTACCGGAAGCCGCGAAACGTCCGTCGAATCGTGGTGCCGGTTGCTGCTTTCCGGCAACTATCGACTGAGCGCCGGTCGTATTCACGGATACCTGGATCAGCCGCGATGCACGTTCAGCGGCCCGAACGACTGAGCGACCGGCATCAACTCGATCGTGTTGATATTCACGTGCGCCGGGCGGGTGGCGATCCAATAGATGGAGTCGGCAATGTCTTCGGCCGTCAGCGGTTGCACGTCCTTGTAGACGTTCGCCGCCTTCGAGTCGTCACCTTTGAAGCGCACGTTCGAGAACTCAGTGCCGCCGCACAGGCCCGGTTCGATATCGGTTACGCGCAGCGCCGTGCCGTTCAGGTCTGCACGCAGGTTCAGGCTGAACTGGCGCACGAACGCCTTGGTCGCGCCGTAGACGTTGCCACCCGGATAGGGATACGTCGCCGCGACCGAACTCAAATTGAACACGTGCCCGCGATTGCGTTCGACCATGCCCGGCAACAACGCGTGCGTGACCGTGACGAGCCCCTTGCAATTGGTATCGATCATGTTGTTCCAGTCGTCGAGGCTCGCGCGCTGTGCCGGTTCCAGGCCGAGCGCCAGGCCGGCATTGTTGACGAGCACGTCGATCTGCGAAAAGGCTTCCGGGAGCGCCGCGACAGCCGATTTGATCGCGGCTTCATCGCGAACGTCGAGTTCGACGGGCAGCAGCGCGTCGCCAAGTTCCTGCGATAGCGCCAACAGACGGTCTTTGCGGCGCGCGGTTGCAATCACGCGATGGCCACCTTTTACAAACGTGCGGGCGATAGCTGCGCCGAAGCCGGCGGACGCGCCAGTGACAAATACGATCATGTGCGGATTCCGGTTGTAAGGTTGCTGTTCAGGTTACGGTAAGCGAGTTTTCACGCTGCGGCACCTGGGCGCGTGCGGGAAAGCCGAACAGCGTACTTCCATTGCTGCGACGCGACAAGTTGCCAGTTTTTATGCCAATGAATCATTCAATTCGACTGGACAGGACCGCGGAGCAGTGCAAATTTCGCTCCCGGCCGGCAATTTTAGCCGCTTTGTCACACTCGCACGCCGCGGCCGACGGAACTTTATGGCCTTGAAAGCACCTGTTTAAGGCGTTTTCCGGCAGTTGCCTATTCTCAGGCAGCCCATTAAACTAGGGCGCTCCAGCCCTGCGTAACTGGCGACAAGGATCTTCGGATCCAAGGTGGATTAACCCACCGGGAAGCGCAGGGTGTCGTTTTGCCGTTCGCCTGGGCAGCTGAGATCCGCACGCGCTCGTTGCGTTGCCGGTGGCTGTCCGTCTCGCGTAACCGGAGCTTCTCTCTTCCGCCTCGCTTGGGACCCATCGTGCTTCGCGCTGTAGGCGAACGCGGTGCATATGTGCACGCGCGATCCGGTCAACTGGCATCCATTCAACGGAAAACGTATGTTTGATAAAGCCCAAAGTACTATCGCCCAAGTCGATCCGGAATTGTTCGCGGCGATCGAACAGGAAAACCAGCGCCAGGAAGATCACATCGAACTGATCGCGTCGGAAAACTACACGAGCCCGGCTGTCATGGCCGCTCAGGGCTCGCAACTCACCAACAAATACGCAGAAGGCTACCCGGGCAAGCGCTATTACGGCGGCTGCGAGTACGTCGATATTGTCGAGCAGTTGGCTATTGACCGCGTGAAACAACTGTTTGGCGCCGAAGCCGCCAACGTGCAGCCCAATTCCGGCTCGCAAGCCAATCAAGGCGTGTTTTTCGCCATGCTCAAGCCGGGCGACACCATCATGGGCATGAGCCTGGCCGAAGGTGGTCACCTCACCCACGGTTCGCCGGTGAACATGTCGGGCAAATGGTTCAACGTGGTGAGCTACGGCCTGAACGAAGCCGAAGACATTGACTACGACAAGACCGAAGAGCTCGCCAAAACGCACAAGCCGAAGCTGATCGTGGCAGGCGCTTCGGCGTTCGCGCTGAAGATCGATTTCGAGCGCTTGTCGAAGATTGCGAAGAGCGTTGGCGCGTATTTCATGGTCGACATGGCGCATTACGCCGGTCTGATCGCAGCCGGCGTTTATCCGAACCCGGTGCCGTTCGCGGATTTCGTCACGACTACGACTCACAAGAGCCTGCGCGGTCCGCGCGGCGGCGTGATCCTGATGAAGGCCGAGTACGAGAAACAAATTAACTCGGCCATCTTCCCGGGCATTCAAGGCGGCCCGCTCATGCACGTGATCGCCGGCAAGGCTGTTGCGTTCAAGGAAGCGTTGTCGCCGGAATTCAAGGCGTATCAGCAGCAAGTCGTAGACAACGCGCGGGTGCTCGCCGAAACGCTGGTGAAGCGCGGCCTGCGAATTGTCTCGGGCCGCACTGAAAGCCACGTGATGCTCGTCGACCTGCGCGCCAAGCACATCACCGGCAAGGCAGCGGAAGCTGCACTCGGCAAAGCGCATATCACCGTGAACAAGAACGCGATTCCGAACGATCCGGAGAAGCCGTTCGTCACGAGCGGCGTGCGTATCGGCTCGCCGGCCATGACCACGCGCGGCTTTGGCGTGGCTGAGGCCGAGCAGGTGGGCAACCTGTTTGCCGACGTGCTGGATGCGCCGGACGACGAAGCCAACCTCGAGCGCGTACGCGCGAAGGTCGCCGCGTTGACCACGCAATTCCCGGTCTACGGCTAAGCCATGCGCTGCCCCTTTTGCCGGCATGAGGACACGCAAGTGGCGGATTCGCGCGTGTCGGAAGACGGGGCGGCAATTCGCCGGCGGCGGCGTTGCCCCGCTTGCGACAAACGCTTCACCACGTATGAGCGCGTGGAACTCGCGTTGCCGTCGGTCGTAAAGAAGGATGGCAGCCGTACCGAATTCGATCGCGCGAAAATTGTAGCGAGCATGCAACTGGCGCTGCGCAAGCGTCCGGTTGCGGCTGACGCAGTTGACGCCGCCGTTGCGCGGGTCGAATACCAATTGCTTGGCAGCGGTGAGCGCGAAGTTCGCAGCGACCGTCTGGGTGAACTCGTGATGAACGAGCTGCGCCAGTTGGACACCATTGCCTACGTGCGTTTTGCTTCGGTCTACAAACGCTTTGAAGACGTGTCCGAATTCGAGGACGTGCTCGAGGAATTCCGGCGCGCCGCGCCGCGCAAAACCAGTCCCCGCAAACGCTGAGCGTTTCTGCATTTCGTTGGTCCTCTCTCGCTTGAGCCTGGGATCGTTTCGATAGCATGTCGAAGCTTTCGCACGTCCGATACTCGACCGATCGGCTAATAGCGGACATCGAAAATTCTCTTTAGATTGAGCGTTGATTCAGTCCAATCGATAAGGAATGCAGATGAATTTAATATGTCCGTTAGGCTTCACGCTGGTCGAGCTTCACGCTGCTCGAATTGATGATCACGCTCGGCATGGCGGCGATCATCGTTGCGTTTGCGATGCCGGTTTATCGGGAACAGGTGGCAAGAGGGCGTCGACTGGACGCGGTGAGCGCGTTGTATCGCGCCGCTCAATACGTGGAGAGTGCGCGAACGGGTTCGGGCAATGAAGTTGCTGCCCAGCTGCCGCTTGGCTTGAATCAGGCGCCGGCGTGGGGTGCGCCAATTTACGTGTTGCGGATGCTCGGCGAGACGGAGCAGAACGGCGGGTATTCGATTGAAGCCCAGCCGGTCGACGCAAACGACGTGTGCGGAATCTATTCGCTGGATGCGACGGGTGTCAGGTCAATTCGGTCGGCGGAAAAACTCACGCCGCCCAAAGTGGCGGCGTGCTGGAGTCGAAAATGAACGAATTCCTAGCGCCTCAAGTTTCCGGATCGACAACAACGTCGGACACCACCGGCTTGTCCGGATTCGACTTGATCTGCTGCCACACTCGATACGCCTCCCAACCCACCAGGCCCAAACCGCCCCACTTGAGTATCGGCTTCGCGCTCGCGAGCAGCCGGCTGCGCACGGGTTTCGTGAGCACCAGCGAAGCGAGCGAACTTACAACGGGGTATTGCTTGAGCAACAGGCCGAGGCCTCCCCCCCCGCTGAACAGGCCGCTCAGCCCACCCAAGCGGCTCATAAAGCCGTTGCCGCTCGATGCCCGGCCGCGTTTGCGGCGCCCCGGCATCAGCAAACTCAGGACGCTGAAATGAGAGAACTTGTAACGCAAATCGGCGCTCGCTTGCGCAAGTTCCATGCGCTCGACGTCCGCCCGCGCGATCAGCAATTCTTTACGCAATGCGCGCATGTGGGGCGTGCTTAGCTTGTGCGCGGTCGCTCGCTTCTGGGCTTTGAAGGTATCGTCGTAGTGACTCATGGCGTGGCGGGCTCTTGGAAAGTCGTCGATGAATACTGTTTCGTCGTACTGCGCGGGCGTCGCCATGAGGTGAGCCCTTGGCGCACGTTAATTGAAGGTGTCGCGGTCCTTCTTGAATTCGGCAATCGTACTGTCGAAAACGTTCGGGGCATTCAGCAGGCCGGCGCGCGCCCGAATTGCGCAAAACACTGCAACCAGCGCATACGCAACCGTGATCCCTGCCAGCGACTGCCACCGGTACGTGTCCCAGAACGCAATCGCGACAAGCACCGTGAGCGTGATGAGCGCCATCATGGTGAGCATCATGGCGGCCAGACCGAGGAACAGTACGCCGATCAACCGCTCCTTCTCTTCCGCGAGCTCGATGCCGATCAGCTCCAGGCGAGTTTCGAAAATGGCGAACACGGAAGTGACAATGCGGCGCAACGGCCCTTGCGTATCGTGCTGAGATTGCCTTTCTGTCGTCATGGCTTGAGCGCGAGGAGCGCGTTATTTTAGGCGCGAAGGTTTCCGGCCGGGTCGCATAGCAGCGCCGGCCGGTCTAGTAAGCTGGACGCCGGTCAGCAAGGCCCCGACGGTCCCAGGTGGTTACGATTTTCACCGGCGAAGTCAGCCATGCGAAGTTAGCCCTGATGCAGCAAATGCAGCAAATAGCGAACCGCACCAGAACCATGGCTAACCTGGCCTCTGGAATTGTGAGAGTTAGCGGCGATTGATTAGCAAACCAACGACCACGCCTAATCCTGCAGCAATCCCGATTGATGCCCACGGGCGTTCGTGAACGAAATCGTCGGTGGCACGAGCAGCTTTCTTGCCCTTTTCGATCACCACGACTTGCGCGTCGGCAGCCTTTTCCTTCGCTTGTTTCAAGCGGGTTAGAGCGGTCTCGCGCAACTCGGATGCACGCTCGCCTGTGGCGCTTGCGGCCTGTTTCAACAGGTCTTCGGCGTCTGCGAGAACGGTTTTAATATCCGACATGAATCGCTCCTTATTGATTTGTGACATTGATGGCTCCAAACAGGTGAGGCAACGCCAATCGTACCAAAGAAGCGGGTGCTGATTGGCGCCCATCCGGCCCCTGAAACAAGTTATGCAGGATTTGTTCCTGCTGTCATGATGAGCGTCATAAGGATATTTAAAAGGGCATTGCGTCACCGCTTACACGCCAGCCATTACGTGAACGGGGCGTGTAACTTCACAGCGAACGGTGAACGCTCCAGCCAAGAACATTCCGGCCGAGGCCGAAAAATTACAAAAATGCATGACGATGTGACGGAATGTTCGTTCGTTGTGCAGGTCTACTCCCGTATGCTTTAACTTTTGCCGGGCTCCCTGCAACCTACCTACATCAGACCTGCACTGCGCGATGATTCACGCGGTGCATTACTTCGAGGAGAGACCATCATGAGCTTGCGTCTAGGCGACACGGCGCCCGATTTCGAACAGGATTCCAGCATTGGCCGAATCAAGTTTCACGAATGGCTGGGTGACAACTGGGGCGTGCTGTTTTCACATCCAGCGGATTTCACGCCGGTCTGCACCACGGAACTGGGCCTGACCGCGAAGCTGGCGGGTGAGTTCGAGAAACGTAATGTGAAGGCGATTGCGCTGTCAGTCGATACCGTGGAGTCGCATAAGGAGTGGATCAAGGACATCAACGAGACGCAGGCGGCGAATGTCGGCTTTCCGATCCTGGCCGACGGTGACCGCAAAGTGTCAGAGCTCTACGACATGATTCACCCGAACGCGAATGCCACGCTGACGGTGCGCTCGCTATTTATCATCGATCCGAAAAAGAAGGTTCGCCTGACCATTACGTATCCGGCGAGCACCGGCCGGAACTTCGATGAAGTCCTGCGCGTGATCGATTCCCTGCAACTGACCGATAGCCATTCGGTTGCAACGCCGGGTAACTGGAAGCAGGGTGATGACGTGATCATCGTTCCGTCGCTACAAGATCCGGAGGAAATCAAGCGCAAGTTCCCGAAGGGTTTCAAGGCTGTGCGCCCGTATCTGCGCCTGACGCCGCAGCCGGACAAGAAGTAAGCGCCGGCTGGAAGGCGTAAAAAAGCAAAAAAGCAAAAAAGCCAACGCATGAAACACGTTGGCTTTTTTGCTTTTCGGCCGCCTTGAGAAACCTTCAAGACCCCGATAGGAACGAATTCAGAAAAACGCCTGAATCCCTGTCTGAGCGCGTCCCAAGATCAGCGCGTGGATATCGTGCGTGCCTTCGTACGTGTTCACCACTTCAAGATTCACCAAGTGACGCGCCACGCCGAATTCGTCTGAAATTCCATTGCCGCCGAGCATGTCACGCGCCAGTCGCGCGATATCCAGCGCCTTGCCGCACGAATTGCGTTTCATGATCGACGTGATTTCGACCGCCGCCGTGCCTTCGTCCTTCATACGGCCCAACCGCAGCACGCCTTGAAGCCCGAGGGTGATTTCTGTCTGCATGTCCGCGAGTTTCTTTTGAATCAACTGGTTCGCGGCAAGCGGACGGCCAAACTGCTTGCGATCCAGCGTGTATTGACGAGCCATGTGCCAGCACGCTTCGGCCGCGCCCAGCGCGCCCCACGCGATTCCATAGCGCGCCGAATTCAAGCAGGTGAACGGGCCTTTAAGCCCGCTCACGTTCGGCATCAGGTTTTCTTCCGGCACGAAGACTTCGTCCATCACGATCTCGCCGGTAATCGATGCCCGCAAGCCGACCTTGCCGTGAATGGCCGGCGCGCTCAAGCCCTTCCAGCCTTTCTCCAGGATAAAACCGCGAATCAGGTCGCGGCCATCCTCTTCCAGCTTCGCCCACACGACGAACACATCGGCAATAGGCGAATTCGAGATCCACATTTTTTGCCCGGAGATCGAAAAACCGCCGTCCACCTTTTTAGCGCGCGTTGTCATGCTGGCCGGATCGGAGCCGGCGTTCGGCTCGGTGAGCCCGAAGCAGCCGATCCATTCGCCGGTCGCCAGCTTCGGCAGATACTTTTGCTTCTGCGCTTCAGTGCCGAATGCGTTGATCGGCACCATGACGAGTGACGATTGCACCGACATCATCGACCGGTAACCCGAATCCACGCGTTCAACTTCGCGCGCGATCAGCCCATAGCTGACGTAGTTGAGACCCGGACCGCCGTACTGTTCGGGAATGGTCGGGCCAAGCAGGCCAAGTTCGCCCATCTCGCGGAAGATCGCCACGTCCGTGTGTTCGTTGCGGAACGCGTCGAGCACGCGCGGCTGCAGCTTGTCCTGCGCATAGGCGTGCGCGGCGTCGCGGATCATGCGTTCTTCGTCGTTGAGTTGCTGGTCGAGCAGCAACGGATCTTCCCAACTGAAGCGGGCGTCATCGGCCATGTTCTTTCTCCTGTTTCCTCTATTCCCGATTTTCGGACTTGACTCTAGTTCCGCTAAGCGGAACAATGTTTTGCAAATTAGAACTGAGTCTAGCATCCAATGCCGAGCACTTCCATCCGGAATTCCGAGTCGCCGACGTCTTCCGAATCGTCCGCGGAGTCTGCCGATTCGTCAGAAGGAATCGATGAACGCAAGTTTGTCGTCGCGCTCGCTCGCGGCCTGGAAATGCTGCGAGCGTTCCGTCCGGGCGAGACCTTGCTGGGCAACCGCGATTTCGTCGATAGAACCGGCCTGCCCAAAGCCACCGTCAACCGGCTTGCATACACGTTGACCACGCTGGGTTATCTGCGTTTCGACGAACCGGCCGGCAAATACGCGCTCGACACGGGCGTGCTGTCGCTGGGCTTCGCGTTGCTGGCCGGCGCCGATGCGCTGGAACTGGCGCGTCCGCACATGCGGGTTCTGGCGCGGGAAATTGGCGCGGCGGTGTCGCTAGGATGCCGCGATGGGCTCGACATGATCTATCTGGAGACCATCCGCAGCGAGACGGCGCTGACACTGGGTCTGGCTCCCGGTTCACGGCTGTCGATGCTGACCAGCTCAATGGGGCGCGCATATCTGGCGGTGCAGGACCCGGATCAGCGGGCGGCTTTGCTCGAAGAACTCGGCGCGGCAGCGGTGAAAAACGGCGAAGACGGCGCGCGGCTGGTGAAGGCGGCGAAAGAGGCGATCGACGATTACGCCCGCGATGGCTGTTGTTATTCGTTTCGCGACTGGCATGCCGATGTGAACGCGATCGCCGCGCCTTTACGCGATATTCGCAACGGGCGATGGCTGGTTCTGAGCAGCAGCGGGCCGGCATCGTCGATGGATGAAGCCTATTTCCGCAATATTGTTGCGCCCAAGCTACGGATGTTAGCGGCGCGACTGGCGTGAAGGACGCCTGATTGAGCCCGAATAAAGCCGCTTAATAGTGAAATCGGGTCGAAATTGGTCAAAAAGTGATTTAGAAATAACATCCCAAAACATGGCTCTTAGAACATAATTCGATGAAACAGCCGCAGGGAGACTAAAAAATGACCGGGTTCTCACTGGACGCAACGGATTGCCGTATTTTGTCGGTGCTGCAAGAAGATGGACGTATCAGCAACCTCGATCTGGCTGAGCGTATTTCGCTTTCGCCGTCGGCATGTCTGCGGCGCATGCGGCTGCTCGAGGAAGAAGGGGTAATCGCGAGCTATCGCGCCTGTCTGGACCGGGAACGGCTCGGCGTGGAACTGGAGGCGTTCGTCCACGTTTCCATGCGTAACGACCAGGAAAACTGGCACGAGAAATTCGCCGCCGCGGTGCGGGAATGGCCGGAAGTGGTAGGCGCGTTTGTTGTGACCGGCGACACGCATTACGTGCTTCGGGTGCTTGCACACAATCTCAAGCACTACTCGGACTTCATCCTGAGCAAGCTGTACAAGGCACCGGGTGTGATCGATATCCGTTCGAACATCGTGCTTCAGACCATGAAGGACGAAGCGGGCGTGCCGGTCGCCCTGATCGACAGAACGGGCAGCGTGTCCGGTTCCGCCTAGGCTGACTGCGCCGGTTACAACGATCCAAGTGTATGAAACTGCCCCGCCTGAAACACGAGCGGGGCAATCTCCGCTGCATTCTCATGCACGCCGCATCGCTCGACCTGGCCCACGAAGATCACGTGATCGCCTTCCTGATAACGGCTGCGATTGTGGCATTCGAACCAAGCCAGCGCGCCATCGAGCACCGGCATCCCGGTGTCGCCCGCGGCGTGCGACACGCCGGCAAAACGGTCTCCCTTGACCGTCGCAAAGCGTTTGCAAAGATCGACTTGGGTTGCGGCGAGTACGTTGACCACGTAGTGACTATTGGCCTGGAAGACTGGCATCGATGCGGATTTGGTCGCGAGGCTCCACAGCACCAGCGGCGGATCGAGCGAAACAGAATTGAACGAGCTGGCAGTAATGCCGATCAACTGGCCGGACTCGGTGCGCGTGGTGATCACGGTGACGCCGGTGGCAAACTGGCTGAGGGCGTCGCGGAAAGCGGTGGCGTCGAAATTCGGTGGATTAGCGCGTTTCATCGGGATGGGATCAGGTTCGACGGTATCGGCGGAATCCAGGCGGCAAACAATAGCTGAACAATAAGCCGGATGAAGTTTTCGAAGTCATCGGAGGATTGCGATTGTTACGATTCTATCGGAATCGACTCGTTCGCCTCTGTGCTAAAGGCCGTACAGCCAACGCGGACAACCGAAAACCAGTAAGCTGGCAGGGTTGATTCACAGGCTTCCGCACGCATTTGATAGCTCTCGCGGAACACGAACCAGGAGCCAGCATGACGCAACATGACGCGCAGGCAAAGCGCGAGACCGCCACCATTGGCGGTGGATGTTTTTGGTGTACCGAAGCGGTTTTTTTAGGCGTCGAAGGCGTGCTGTCGGTGCAATCGGGTTATGCCGGCGGTCAGGTGAAAAACCCAACGTATGAGCAAGTCTGCGACGGCACGACGGGGCACGCCGAAGTCATCAAGGTGGAATTCGATCCGGCGGTGATTGGGTATCGCAACGTGCTGGAGATTTTCTTTGCTACTCACGATCCAACGCAACTCAACCGGCAAGGTAATGACGTTGGCACGCAGTATCGGTCGTCCATCTTCACGCACTCCGACGAACAGCGGAAGATCGCGCTGGACGTGATCGACGAATTGCAGAAGGAAGGCGTTTTTGATGGCAAGATCGTTACCGACGTCGCGCCGTTGAACGGCAATTATTTTCCGGCCGAAGACTATCACCAGAACTACTTCGAGCAGCACCCGAATCAGGGATATTGCGCGTTCGTGGTCGCGCCGAAGGTGGCGAAGTTCAGACAGAAGTTCGCGCATCGGCTGAAACGCTGAGCGTTTGGTGGCACGTAGAGTCAAAGCGGGCTTCGCGAAATCGAAGCCCGTTTTTTATTCTCGCGGGAGCGGCATTCCAGCCGCCAGGTACATCGCGATCTTGAAGCAAGTCAGCGGCGCCGAACCCTCCGCCTTGTTGTTCACCGCGATCACCACCGGCTGCCCTGCGAGCGCGTAGCGCAGCGCGAGTTCGGCGAGCGCTTCGTGCGTGTCCGGATCTTCATCGACGAGTTTATCGAACGGCTCGTACTTCGCTTTCGCCTGCTCGTATTTGAATCCGCCGTGCAAGCTCCAGCGTACGATCAGCGGGCCCAGCCCACCTTCGTCCAGCAGCGCGAGCGCTTTTGCCTGACGCCGTGGATCGGGCATGCGTGCATGAATGCCGACGCAATATCGGACCCTTGCGTCACGCAGCACGCGGATAAACCGAGGCGTCAGCATGATTGCGTCGCGCAATTCCACCGCGTAGCAACTTTCACCCGGCAACGCCGGCAACGCGTTGAGGAACGCGGACAAGCGCTCAAGGAATAGGGCTGGATCGACGATCAGCGCATCCGGCAACGGCGGAATCTGGAACACGAGCGCGCCGGCTTTTTCACCCAGACCGGCAATGCACGGCTGCACGAATTCATCGATGGCAATTTGCGCGTTCAGGAAAGCGGGGTTGTCGCCGGCGGGTGCGCCCTTGTCGCCACGGACGGTGGCATCGGTGACTGAAGCGGGCGCCTTGACGATGAAGCGAAAGTGCGCCGGCACCTGGTTCGCATAGCGCGCATAGTCGGCTACCGATAACGGCCCGTAGAACGACCGGTCTATCGATACACACCGCAGCAACGGATGCGCGCCGAGCGCGTTGAGGCCATCGCGAGACAGTTTCTGGGACGAGTATTGGTCGCCATAGACGATGTCACGCCAGCCGGGAAACGACCACGTCGATGGGCCGATATGAACGGTGTCCGGAAGACGCTGAGCTAACGCGTGATGTTCAGGCGCGGCGACAACGGGCAAGACGCCGCCGCGTGATTTCGGTTTGGCGGGAGATGGGGCAGCAGAAGCAGGTTTGCTTGCGCACGTTTCCGGATCTTCCACCACGCCAAATAAATTGACCTGCGGCGCGGATTGCACGCGCGGTTCCGAACCCGCATCCAGTTCGTCATCGGATGCGGGTTCATGAGCAGCGGCGGAATCAGGCGTTGAACTCAGAGCGGTTTATCGTAGATATAACGGCGTGACCACGGCAGCGTTTTCGCGCTGCGCCCGGCCTTGCGGCACACGATCTGATAAATCGATACGTCATCGTTCTCGAACGCGTACGCGCAACCCGCAAGATACACGCGCCAGATGCGAAATTTTTCATCGTCGACGAGCGCCTTCGCCTGCTCCGCCTTCGCCTCGAAATTTTCCGCCCAGATGTCGAGCGTGCGCGCGTAGTGACGGCGCAGGCTTTCCACGTCGACGGCTTCCAGGCCGCCTTTCTGCAGCGCTTCGAGCGCAAGCCCGATGTGCGGCAGCTCGCCGTCTGGGAACACGTAGCGGTCGATGAACTCGCCGCCGCCAAGCGCTGTCTCGCCGCTATCGAAGTCAGTCGACGTGATGCCGTGGTTCATCGCAATGCCGTCGTCGACCAGCAGATCGCGCACCTTGGCAAAGTAGCCGGGCAGGTTCTTGCGGCCGACGTGCTCGAACATGCCGACGCTGGTGATCCGGTCGAACTGGCCTTGCACGTCGCGATAATCCTGCAGGCGGATCTCGATCTGGCCTTCCAGCCCGGCGTCTTTCACGCGCTTCGTGGCGAGGTCGAACTGGTTCTGCGAGAGCGTGACGCCCACGCATTTCGCCCCGAATTTCTGGGCGGCGCGCAAGACGAGCGCTCCCCAGCCACAGCCGATGTCCAGGAGACGCTGGCCCGGCTGCAACTGGATCTTCGTGAGGATGTGGTCGATCTTCTTGATCTGCGCGGTCGCGAGGTCTTCATCGCCATTCTCGAAATACGCGCACGAGTAGACCATGTTCTTGTCGAGCCACAGCTCGTAGAACTCGTTCGATACATCGTAGTGGTACTGAATGGCCTTCTTGTCCGACGCCTTCGTATGATTGAAGTAGCGCCGCACGCGCGCCAGCTTGCTCGCGCTCGTGACCGTGTTCTTGGCCAAGCCGTAGCCAATGTTGATGATGTCCGACAGCTTGCCTTCGATGTCGATCTTGCCCTTCACATAGGCTTCACCGAGATTGTCGAGACTCGGTTCGAGCAGATAGGGCAGGGCGGTCGCGCTCTTCACATGTAGTGTGACTTGCGGCGCCGCGAAACTTCCGAAGTCATGTTGCTGTCCATCCCACAGAACCAAGCGGGCGGGCAGGTTGGCCCGGTCCCGGATGTCCTGCACCCACTGCGTCAGCTTTTTCTCCCAAAACATGCTCGTTCTCCGCGCTCAGATGAAAATGAAGCTAAACCGGTTCGATTGCACTGCACGTTTTCCACATTGCTCGCGATACCTTTCCGTCTCGCCTTTCTCTCTCACCCTCACCGCCCGCACACGCCGCAACGAGACGCGGATGAATGCCGGTTCAGTCAATACGGGTTCACGAGGAACCCGGTGAAAGTAGAAGTCTTGCTAAGGCTAAGGCGATAGGCGGACGATTTGCCATTGCTGGCCGTTCGCCCCAAGCGTGTGTGCAGCACGTTTATAGACGACACGGTCATGCAACCGTGACGGACGGCCCTGCCAGAATTCGATGGTGTCGGGGACGAGCCGGTAGCCGCCCCAATGTGGCGGACGCGGCGGGTTGTCACCGTATTTCGCAACCAATTCGCGCTCGCGGGTTTCAAGCACCGCGCGGCTTTCGATCACTTCACTTTGCTCCGACGCCCACGCGCCTATTCGCGATCCAAGCGGGCGCGACGCGAAATACGCATCGCTATCTTCCGGACTTGTCTTGACGACGGAGCCCTCGATACGCACTTGGCGTTCGAGTTCGATCCAGTAAAACAGCAGGCTCGCGGCGGGGTTGCTCGCGAGTTCATGACCCTTGCGGCTGAGGTAATTCGTGAAGAAAACGAAACCCCGGTCGTCTACGCCCTTGATCAGTACGATGCGTGCCGATGGGCGTCCATGCTCGTCCACAGTCGCGAGCGTCATGGTATTGGGTTCGGGTAATTGTGCGTCGAGCGCCTGCGCGAACCACGCTTCGAATTGTCGAATCGGGTTGGGATCCACGTCGGATGTTTCCAGCGATCCGACGGAATAATTCTTTCGAAGATCAGCGAGGGTCGTCATTTTTTATGCAAACGCTTCAATCGCATTAGTATAGCCAAGGTCGTCAAATTCTGCGCTTTACTGCCAACGTCCCTTTGATCTTGAATGATTTAGATCATGTTTCCCGGGCGACAGAATTTGACCCAATTCGGCACTTATTTTCATTTTGCTTTCAAAAACTGGCCGGTGATTTCTTACGTCCAATCTTCGATAAGGCAGAATACGCAATTCGGCGAATTCTTGCTGATATCCGGTTCTATCGTTGTGATAGCGCGTCAGCGCGGACCGGTGCCGCTTGCCGATTTCCCGATGCTTCCTTGCCTTGTTTTTGCTTGTTCTGCCACCCTGCCGGCTACCTGATCATGACCGCTTTTCCTGCCTCCGCCGACACTTTAAATCTTACCTCCACCGCGCCGGAGTTTGAAGCCGCCGACCGCGCCCGGCGCTTTGGCGGCGTGGCGCGCTTGTATGGCCCGGCCGGGCTCGCGGCGTTCGAACGCGCGCATGTTGCGGTGATCGGGATTGGCGGCGTGGGCTCGTGGACGGTCGAAGCGCTCGCGCGCAATGCGATTGGGCGTTTGACTCTGATCGATCTCGACAACGTGGCCGAAAGCAATACGAACCGCCAGGTCCACGCGCTGGATGGCAACTACGGCAAGGCGAAGGTCAGCGCGATGGCCGAGCGGATTCACCTGATCGATCCGGCATGCCGCGTGGAGCAGGTTGAGGATTTTATCGAGCCCGCGAATTTTGATTCGGTGCTCGGCGGCGGTTTCGATTTCGTCATTGATGCAATCGACAGCGTGCGTACGAAAACCGCGCTAATTGCGTGGTGCGTCGAGCATGGGCAACCATTGATCACCGTTGGCGGAGCGGGTGGGCAACTCGATCCGACGCGGATTCGTATCGACGATCTGGCGCTCACGATCCAGGACCCGCTGCTCTCGAAAGTGCGCGGGCAACTGCGCAAATTGCACGGCTTTCCGCGCGGACCAAAAGTGAAGTTCAAGGTGAGCGCGGTCTATTCCGACGAGCCGCTGATCTACCCGGAAGTACCCGTTCCCGATGCCGGCGAAGTGGCCGGATCGGACGATGCGCTACCTGCCGTCGCGGGACCGGTTGGATTGAATTGCGCGGGGTTTGGATCGAGTGTCTGCGTGACGGCGAGTTTCGGATTCGCCGCCGCGGCCTATGTATTAAGAAATATCGCGGGCCGGGCTTGAACGTCGCTTCAGTTAAAAAAATGGCCGCTTTCAAGCGGCCATTTTTCACGGTGCCCTGCTCGTCTATATCAAATTAAACTATTTGAAAGGTTTCTGGCTTCAGACGCTTAATGCGTTAATTCGCGTCGGTTTCCGTTAATTAATCGCCGCGCTCAATTTACGCCGCCATTGCGAAACCACTTCAGGCTGATGCGCCGCCAGGCCGAATACCGACAGCATGGTTTTGCGGCCCACGTCGTCCATGAACTTGCGGTCGCGTGTCACGATCGCGAACAATTGCTCCAGCGCGCCGTTGTAGTCGCGGCCGGCAATCAGCCGGTTGGCCAGCGCGAAACGGGCCTCCAGATCGTCCGGATTGGCGTTTACGGCGTCGATCAGGGCGTCGGCGGGCGGCAGGCTCTCGGCCGCATCGGCGGCGTCCAGTTCGGTCTTTAGCGCGTTGTAACGAGCATCGATTCCTTGCGTGGTTTTTGGCGACAGCAGCTTCTCTTCATCGCGTGCTTCGTCGGTCCGGCTCGCGGCAAGCAGCCACTCGATCAAGTCCAGCCGCGCGTCGTCATAACCGGGGTCCAGCGCCAGCGTTGCCTTGATATGGTCGATAGCGAGATCGGCGTCGCCGGCCTCGTACGCCGCATGGGCGGCACGCCGCTCGGCTTCCGCACCGTCCGGAACCAGCTTGTCGATGAACTCGCGCAACTGGCCTTCCGGCAGCACGCCGATGAACTGGTCAACGGCATGGCCGTCCGCGAACGCGACCACGTGCGGAATGCTGCGCACCTGGAAGTGCTGCGCCAGTTCCGGATTTTCATCTACGTTGACCTTCACCAGCTTCCACTTGCCCGCGCCTTCTGCTTCCAGCCGTTCGAGCATTGGGCCGAGCGTCTTGCATGGACCGCACCACGGCGCCCAGAAATCGACGAGCACCGGTGCAAGCGTGGACGCGGCGATTACGTCCTGTTCGAACGTGGCGAGTGTTGTATCCATGGTGTTCCTCCAAAAACGCTTAAACGATGAACAATTCGAGATGAACGATTATCTTGGGGCAAGCCGGCCAAGTTCAACCGGGTGCGTGCCTGATTCAGTTGAAGGCTTGGGGTCCGGATCCTAAGTCCCACCAGTCTCAAGCTTGACGTCTATTCAGGCGGATTGGCTTGACGGCGCGGCGGCGGCAACGGGATGAATTCGGTTTCACCGGGGACCTGGCCCATCCGCTGTTCACTCCACGCCAGTTTTGCTGCCTCGATTTTCTCCCTCGAACTCGAGACGAAATTCCACTCGATGAAGCGCGGGCCGTCCAGCGGCGCGCCGCCCAGCAGCATTGCGATGGCGCCTTCCGTACTGCGCAGATCGGCGGAAATCCCCGGCTTCAAAACGGCCATCTGTCCGGCGGGGAGCACGTCTCCGTCAATGGAGAGATCGCCTTCCAGCAGATACACCCCGCGCTCCTCATGCTCCGTGTCGAGTGTCACGGCGCTGTTCGCCGAAAATCGCGCCGCGACATAGAGGGTGGGAGAGAACGTCGTGGTCGGCGCCGTTTCGCCGAAGGCGCTGCCGGCAATCACCCGCAAGATCACGCCATTACTTTCGATTTGAGGCAGCGTCGCGGCCGGATGGTGCTCGAATGACGGCGCGCACTCCTCTTCCGCGACGGGCAACGCAACCCACGTCTGGATGCCATGCATGGTCTGCCCGGCGGCGCGTTCCTCGTCGGGCGTGCGCTCGGAATGCACGATGCCACCGCCGGCCGTCATCCAGTTCACGTCGCCGGGCGAGATCTTCTGGACCGAGCCGACGCTGTCGCGATGCATGATCGCCCCCTCGAAGAGATACGTGACCGTCGCGAGGCCTATGTGCGGGTGGGGGCGCACGTCCAGCCCGACGCCGGGCACGAGCGTTGCAGGGCCGATATGGTCGAAGAATATGAACGGTCCGATAGTACGGGCAGCCAGTGCAGGCAGTACCCGACGCACCATGAGGTTACCGACGTCGTGCTGATGCGGCTTGAGGAACGCTTGGATTGTGGAAGACATAAGGACGTCCGGGTTGCGTGCTCGGAACTGCAATTCTACTGGGCACCGTGTGGAAGTACGCAAGCGGTATCCGCGCGATAGGCCATTCGGCAGGGCGTTCAAGCGTGCAACTTTCGACGGACCATTTCGATACACCTTTGCGATGGACCTTTTTCACCTAGCCTAAACAGGAGTTTCACCATGACGAAGAACACGCTTTTGATCGCCATAGCCGCCGGACTGTTCGCCACCAGCGGCGCCTACGCCCAAACGTCGAACGGCGATTCATCGACCGCGCCGGCAATGCAAGGCGCTGATTCTTCCGATGCCGCTTCCGCGCCGATGAAAAAGCACAAGATGCGCAAGCACGCGAACCCGCAGTCGTCGGTCGGGCAGTCGGCTAACCCGAGCAAAACACCCGCAGTGGAAACGGGCGCCAGTGCCGCGACGGAAAACGGTCAAAGCAAGTAGTTTGGGACGCCCGGGGCATTTCGTTTCAAGAGGTAACGTTTCAGATAGAAAGCGCTTGTGCCCTGACCGGCGCAAGCGCTTTTTTCGTTGGTCCGTCACGAGAGATCGCCTTATCCGAATGGTCTATGACGTGAGTTTGTGCAGCGCATTTGCAAAATCGTCCGCTACAGTGTCGAATTGCGTTCGATCTTGACTCGGGGCTTCGGGACTCCGGTCTGATCCTGAACACAGCTTCGAAAAAACTCACGGAGACGGCGATGTCGCCCAAGGATTTGTTGTCCGCGCTGATTGTCATTCTCGCCTGGGGCGTGAACTTCGTCGTGATCAAGGTGGGCTTGCACGGCGTTCCACCCATGCTGCTTGGCGCCTTGCGCTTCGCCTTGGTCGCATTCCCGGCCGTGTTCTTCGTCAAGCGCCCAGCCATCCCGTTTCGCTGGCTGTTCGCTTATGGCGCGACTATCTCGTTCGGGCAATTCGTGCTGCTTTTCTACGCAATGTCCGTTGGCATGCCGGCCGGGCTTGCGTCGCTGGTGTTGCAGGCGCAGGCGTTTTTCACGCTGATCTTCGCGGCCATGATCCTCGGTGAGGGCTTTCGCGCGCCGAACGTCGTGGGCTTGCTGATCGCTGCGTGCGGGCTGGCTGTGATCGGCGCTCAGGCGGGCCACGCCATGACCGTTGCCGGCTTCCTGCTCACGCTCGCGGCGGCGTCCATGTGGGGCATGGGCAATGTCATCACGAAGCGCATGGGCAAGGTCGACCTGTTGTCGCTCGTGGTGTGGGCAAGCCTGGTGCCGCCGCTGCCGTTCCTCGTGCTTTCGCTGATGGTTGAGGGGCCCGCGCGCATTTCGGCCAGCTTGTCGGGCATTTCGCTCACGTCGGTCATGGCGATCGTCTATCTCGCATTCATCGCGACGATGCTTGGCTACACCTTGTGGGGAAAGCTGCTGGCGCGTTATCCGGCAAGTCAGGTCGCGCCGTTTTCGTTGCTCGTGCCCATTGTCGGGCTGGCATCAGCGGCATTGCTGCTCGATGAAGGACTCAGCCCGATGCAATTCGTGGGGGCGGTGCTGGTGATGGTCGGACTGGTCGTGAATGTGTTCGGCGGGTGGTTGAGGCAGCGGTTTTTATCGGCGGCGCGTTAGGCCGAAAGCCGGTGGGTAAAGACCGGGCGATTGGTTCGCTCGGCCTTTACCTGTTTGTAGGCCCGCGAGCGAACCTGGCTCTTTACGTCATCCGGCTCTTTGCGAGCGGCGGATTGGCCGCGAAATAACGCTTGATGCCCTTCATGATCGCGTTAGCCATCTTGTCGCGATAAGCATCGTCGTTCAGGCGCTGCTCCTCTTCGGGGTTACTGATAAACGCGGTTTCCACCAGGATCGACGGAATATCCGGCGCTTTCAACACCGCAAAACCAGCTTGTTCCACCGAGCCCTTGTGCAGCTTGTTGATATCGCCAATCTCGTTGAGCACGAAATTGCCGTAGCGCATGGAGTCGCGAATCTGAGCGGTCGTCGACATGTCGAACAATGCCCGGTTGACGCTCGCGTCTTGCGTCGTCACATTGATGCCGCCAATGGAGTCCGAGGAGTTTTCCTTGTTCGCCATCCAGCGCGCGGCCGCGCTCGAAGCACCGTGGTCGGATAGCGCGAACACCGATGAACCGCGCGCCGAGGGCGTGGTGAATGCATCGGCGTGAATGGAGACGAACAGGTCCGCGCCCACGCGGCGCGCTTTCTGCACGCGCACATTGAGCGGCACGAAGAAGTCGGCGTCGCGCGTCATCATGGCGCGCATGTTCGGCTGGGCATCGATTTTCGCCCGCAGCTTCTTCGCGACATCGAGGGCGATGTGCTTCTCGTACGTTCCGCCGCTGCCGATCGCACCCGGATCTTCGCCGCCGTGTCCCGGATCGATGGCAACAGTGAGCAGGCGCGTTGTGCCGGACTTGCTGCCCTTCGGATTGGAGAAGCCGTAGTCGTCGCTCGTGTTGCTGTTGGACGAATTGTCCTGGTTCGCCAAGGCTGTAGGCGGTGCAGCTTTGACCGTGGGCCGGGGCTTCGGCGCCGCTGCAATAGGCGGAACGGGTATTGATGGAGAAGACGGAGAGGACGGCAATGGCGCGCCCGGCTGATCGGCTTGCGCGTACTTCTGGAAAAATTCGTCCGTGTTGTCCGGCGCGTTCGTTTTCGGCGGCGTCGCGGGCCCGCTCAGCGTGGCGGGCGGGGGTGTCGGATTGGGATTGGTTTGATCGAACGTTTGTTGCTTGTGCTCGGACTGGGCGAGCAAATCCATCAACGGGTCGGGCGCCACGGCCGGATACAAATCGAAGACCAGCCGATACTTGTAGCTGCCAATCGGCGTCAAGGTGAACACTTGCGGTTTCACGGACCCCTTCAGGTCGAACACCATCCGCACCACATGAGGCTGATATTGGCCGATGCGCACCGACTGAATCTGCGGATCGTTCGGCGTGATCTTCGAGACAAGATCCTTCAGTTCCTGATCGAGGTCGAGCCCATTCAGGTCGACCACGAGCCGGTCCGGACCCTGCAGCAGTTGCTGGGTGTTTTGCAGCGGCTGATCGGACTCGATCGTAACCCGCGTGTAATCGCGGGCAGGCCACACGCGCACGCCGAGCACCGAACTCGCGTACGCAAGCTTCGGCCCGAGCAACGCGAGCGCGATAGTCGAAGCACCCGCGCGCAGCACCTGGCGCCGCCGCCAGTTGTAAGACGCCGTGGCGGTCGATTCGATCGAATGAAACGGCTTGATCAACAGCTTTCGAGACATGACTTTCCTGTTTCGCTAAACGCACGCGCTGTCAGCACGCGGCCTTCGCCTTCCTGTTCCAGCGTGAATTCGAGATCCGGCACACCCAGCAAACCGCCCGCGCGTTGCGGCCACTCGACCAGGCAGATTGCGCCTGCATCGAAGTATTCGCGAAAGCCGGCATCGGCCCATTCGGCTGGATCGGCAAAGCGATAAAGATCGAAGTGATAAAGCTCGAGCGGACCCGTTTCCGTAGCAAGCGAGTAGGGTTCGACAAGTGTGTAAGTGGGACTGCGCACGCGGCCCGCATGACCGAGTGCGCGCAACGTTGCGCGCACCAGCGTGGTTTTGCCCGCGCCCAGGTCGCCGATCAACTGGACCTGCAAACCGGGAAACCGTTCGTTCGGGGCCTGCGAATGGTGTGAATTGTCGAGGCCACGAGCCTGCAGGATCGCCTGCGCGAAGCGGCTACCGAAGGCGAGCGTCGCGTCTTCGTCGGGCAGGTCGAAGCGGCGTTCGAGCAGCGCGGCGGGAGTGTTTGCAAACGATCGAGTGAGGCTGTTGGGCATTCTCGTAAAATGTCGTGATGAACCGTTTGCCGGAACACCCTGTGGAACGCGAGAGCGCGTCAGACGACGCCGTCGCGGACACGCGCCACTTCAGACTTGACGACGAAGCCGCGCTGGCTGAACTCGCGCTAAGCATCAAGGCGTGGGGGCGCGAGCTGGGGTTCGCTGCAGTCGGCGTGAGCGACGCCGACTTGACGGAAGCCGAAGAAGGCCTGGCCTCGTGGCTCGAAGCAGGCTATCACGGCGAGATGGATTATATGGCCAAATATGGGATGAAACGCGCAAGGCCGGCCGAGCTTGTGGCCGGCACGCGACGTGTTATTACAGTTCGAATGGCCTATCTGCCGGCATCGACGCTCGACGGCAAGGCGCGCGAAAGTGCTGCGACAGCCGACGGTCAGGCATTGGACTGGCGCGCGGCGGAATGGGCTCGAATCGACGATCCAGCGGCGGCGGTTGTGTCGGTCTACGCTCGCGGCCGTGATTATCACAAGGTCATGCGTAACCGCTTGCAGCAGTTGGCCGAGCGCATAGAAGCCGAGATTGGCGCGTACGGGTATCGCGTATTCACGGATTCCGCGCCCGTTCTCGAGGTCGAGCTGGCGCAAAAGGCCGGCAACGGCTGGCGTGGAAAACACACGTTGTTGCTGGACAGCGATGCCGGGTCGCTGTTTTTTATCGGCGAGATTCTGGTGGATATTCCGCTGCCCGCTGATGCTTTGACCCATCCCGATCAAGCGCCGGAACACGACGGCGCGCATTGCGGAAGCTGTACACGTTGCATCGATGTATGCCCGACCGGGGCGATCGTCGCGCCGTATCGCGTGGATGCGCGCCGTTGCATTTCGTATCTGACCATCGAGTTGAAAGGCAGCATTCCCGAAGACATGCGGCCGCTGATCGGCAATCGGGTTTATGGTTGCGACGATTGCCAGCTCGTATGTCCGTGGAACAAATTCGCGCAGGCGGCGCCGGTCGCGGATTTCGATGTACGCCACGGGCTCGATCGCGCGTCGCTCGTGATGCTGTTTGGCTGGAGCGCCCGTGATTTCGATGAACGCATGCAGGGCAGCGCGATCCGCCGTATCGGACACGAGCAATGGTTGCGTAATATTGCGGTGGCGATGGGCAACGCGTTGCGCTCGCCAGCGTTGGGCGCCGATGAGCGCTTGGCAATACGCGATGCGTTGAATGCTCGCGCCGCGGATGAATCAGGTCTGCTCCGGGAACACGTCGAATGGGCGCTGCGCCAGGAAGCATGAATTCACACATGACCTCACGATTGACTTCACGCCCACAGGAAAAATCAATGGAAGTGACCGAGGCAGAACGCGCGCCGGAACTCGTGTCGAGCAGTGCATCGATCGATCTTTTTTGCGACGCGCTCTGGCTGGAACATGGTCTCGCCAAGAACTCGCTCGAAGCGTACCGGCGCGATTTGCGCTTGTTCTCCGAGTGGTTATCGACGACGCACGGCGGCAGCGTGGACACCGCCACCGAAGCCGACATGAACGGCTATCTCGCCGCCCGTCGCGCGGACAAAGCGACGTCTGCGAACCGGCGGTTGTCAGTGTTTCGACGCTACTACGCGTGGGCATTGCGAGAGCATCGCGCGCTCGCCGATCCTACGCTCAAGCTGCGTTCGGCCAAACAGGCCCCGCGCTTTCCCAAGACCTTGAACGAAGCCCAGGTCGAAGCGTTGCTGAACGCGCCCGATGTGGAAACCGCGCTTGGGCTTCGCGACCGGACCATGCTCGAGTTGATGTACGCGAGCGGCCTGCGTGTGACCGAACTCGTGACGCTGAAGACGGTGGAAGTGGGCTTGAACGAAGGCGTGGTGCGCGTGATGGGCAAGGGCTCGAAGGAGCGCCTGATCCCGTTCGGAGCGGTTGCGCATGACTGGATCGAGCGATATTTGCGCGAGTCGCGGCCGGCGTTGCTTGGTGCGCGCGCCGCCGATGCGCTATTTGTCACCACGCGTGGCGAAGGCATGACGCGCCAGCAGTTCTGGAACATCATCAAGCGCCACGCGTTCACAGCCGATGTGCGCGCGCCGCTCTCACCTCACACCTTGCGGCACGCGTTCGCCACGCATTTGCTGAATCACGGGGCCGATTTACGCGTGGTGCAAATGCTCCTCGGTCACACGGATATTTCCACCACGCAGATCTACACCCACGTCGCACGCGAGCGGCTGAAGACGCTGCATCACGATCATCATCCGCGCGGTTAAATGGTCGGGAAGGTCATCAGCTTAAAGCTGATCCCTGAGCTTATGTTTCAACACCTTTCCCGTCGATGCCGCCGGCAGCGCGGCCAGCACGCGGATCTCGGCGGGACGCTTGTAGGGCGCAAGACGTTCCGCACACCACTGGACGATATCGTCGGGTAGCGCATGCACCGACGGCCGCAGTTCGACGAACGCAATCACTTCCTCGTTGCCCTCGACCGCCCGCCCGATCACGGCGGATTGCAGCACATCGGGATGTAAATTCAGCACGTTCTCGACTTCAGCCGGATAGACGTTAAAGCCCGAACGGATGATCAACTCCTTGCTGCGCCCGACGATATACAGCGCGCCATCCGGGGCCAGACGCGCGAGATCGCCCGTCCGCAGCCAGCCATCTTGCGTGACCGTTGCCCGCGTCTGCGCTTCATTTCGGTAGTACCCGAGCATCACGTTCGGCCCGCGTACCCATAGTTCACCGACTTCACCTACCGCCACATCCTCGCCATCCAGCGCGACGAATCGCAATTCGATACCGGGAATGGGATCGCCTGCCGAACAGTCGTCGCGCGGCGCATCGAGCATGGTCTGCGATATGGTCGGACTGCTTTCCGTCATGCCATAGCCGTTGTGCAGCGGCACTTTGTACAAGCCTTCTACGCGCGCCTTCAGCGCGGCATCGAGCGCAGATCCGCCGGAATACGCGAAGCGCAGCGCGGGCGCGCCCCACGGCGTGCCGCTGGTCTGCACGTGTTCGACGAGCTTCGCGTGCATGGCCGGCACGCCCTGGAAGATCGAAACGTTCTCTTCGGCCAATGCCCGTCGTACGGCGTCCGGGGCGAAACGCGGCGCGAGCCGAAGCGTGGCGCCCGCGTAAAGACTGCCGAGACACACCGACGCGAGCCCGTAGATATGCGTAATCGGGAGCACGGCGTACACCACGTCCTGAGGCGTCACGCGCCGCAACGTGCTCGACATGGCCGCAATAAACAACACGTTCCTATGTGAAAGCATCACGCCTTTCGGCGCTCCGGTCGTGCCCGTGGTGTAGATCAGCGCGGCACATTGACGGGCGGGATCGGCTTGAACAGGCTCGGACGATACGTTTTCATCGACGATAAAACGCCACGCGCCCACATTCGCCGCGGCCGGCGCTTCGGCAGCGTTGAAGCGGTCCGCATGATTCTTGGCATCCTTCGAGGCATCGACGGTGAACGCCACCACTCGCGGCTTCGCGTGGTCGCGGATTGCGTCGACTTCACTTGCCGAAAGCCGGGCGTTCGTGAGCAAACACCACGCGTCGAGCTTCGCCGCGGCGAACATCAGCACGACTTGCGCCACGCAATTCTCACTCACGATCATCACGCGATCGCCGCCTTGCACGCCGGCTTGCGCGAGCTGGCGGACGGTGTTGTCGATGGCCTCAACGAGCTCCGCCGCGTTCAGCCGCCGCTCGTCTTCGATCAACACGACGTGCTGCGGATCGCGGGCGGCGAGGCGCGCGGGCATATCGGAAATACGCGTGGGTAAGGCGGCGAGCAAGGCGGCGACATCAACGTCCATTTCAAATCTCCGTGCCGCGCATGAGTCCGCGCGCGATGATCACTTGTTGAATCTGCGACGTGCCTTCGTAAAGCCTGAACAGCCGCACGTCGCGATAAAAACGCTCGATACCGTATTCCGAGATATACCCCGCGCCGCCATGCACTTGCACCGCGCGATCGGCCACGCGGCCACACATCTCGGTGGCGAAATATTTGGCGCACGACGCTTCTATGGACACGTCGCGGCCCTCGTCGCGGCGGCGCGCGGCATCGAGCACCATGCATTCGGCCGCGTAGATCTCCGTCTTGCTGTCGGCGAGCATGGCTTGCACGAGCTGGAATTCTGCTATCGGCTGGCCGAACTGCTTGCGTTGCATGGCGTAGGCGAGGGCGTCGCGCAGCATTCGCTTGGCCGCGCCTATCGCGATCGCTGCAATGTGCAAACGCCCTTTATCCAGCACCTTCATGGCCGTCTTGAACCCGACGCCTTCCACGCCGCCAATCAGTTGCGCGGCCGGAATGCGGCAATCCTCGAAGATCACGTCGCAGGTGTGCGCGCCGCGCTGGCCCATTTTCTTGTCGGGTTTGCCAAGCGATAATCCCGGCGATTCCCGCTCGACAATGAACGCGGAAATGCCGCTTGCGCCTTTAGCGTCGCTCGTGCGCGCCATCACGGTAAAGATGCCGGCTTCCGGCGCGTTCGTGATGAAACGTTTCGTGCCGTTCAGCACGTAGTGGCCGCCGTCTTTGCGCGCCGTGGTTTTCAGCGACGCCGCGTCTGAACCCGCGTCCGGCTCGGTCAGGCAGAACGAGCCGATCAGATCGCCCGCAGCGAGCTTCGGCAAATAGCGCTGCTTCTGCTGCTCGCTGCCGTCGAGCAGAATGCCGATCGATCCGATGCCGTTATTCGTCCCGATCACAGACCTGAATGCCGGCGATGTCTGGCCGAGTTCGAACGCCACGCGCACTTCCTCTTCCATCGTCAGGCCGAGTCCGCCGTAGGCCTCCGGAATGGTCAGCCCGAACAGGCCGATCTCGCGCATGGCGGCGAGCACATCGGCGGGAATTTGGTCGGTTTCGTCGACTTCCGCTTCGCGCGGCACGAGCGTTTCGCGTACGAAACGGTGGATGGCGTCTTCAAGGAGCGTCTGGGTTTCTGAATCGCGAATCACGTTGAATCTCCTTGGTCGCATACGCCGGATGAGCAATTCCGAACGATCGTGCCACATGAAATCGGCTTGCACAATTGGCCGTTTGGCCGATGGTGGCCATGCTTTCGCGCCGCTACAATGCCGTCATGTCCAAGGTAAAACACATTTCCGAAACCCCCGCAACGCAGTTTTTGCGTCGGCACAAGGTCGCGTTCGGTGAGCATCCTTATGAGTATGTCGAGCATGGTGGCACGGAAGAATCGGCGCGGCAGTTGGGTGTGGATGAACATTGCGTGGTCAAGACGCTCGTGATGGAGGACGAGCATGCGAAGCCGCTGATCGTGCTCATGCACGGCGACAAAATGGTCTCGACCAAGAATCTCGCGCGGCAGATTGGCGCGAAGCGCGTTGAGCCGTGCAAGCCTGAAGTGGCCAATCGCCATTCTGGTTTCCTGATTGGCGGCACGTCGCCATTTGGCACGAAGAAGGCGATGCCGGTGTACGTGGAATCGAGCATCCTGGACCTGGGTACGATCTATCTGAACGGCGGGCGACGCGGATATCTGGTGAGCATCGCGCCCCCGGTCCTGACCGACCTGTTGAAGGCGACACCCGTGAATTGCGCGAGCGTCGATTAAAATGCGCGTCGTGAAGTTTTGCTCACGTCCCATTCGTCCCATTCACGCTTGGCGTTCCCCGAAGATAAGAAGAAATCAATGAACAATGTGATTGTCGCTGTGGTGGCTTACCTGATCGGCTCGATCTCGTTCGCGGTGGTTGTCAGTTCGGCCATGGGTCTTGCCGACCCGCGTTCTTACGGTTCGGGCAACCCCGGCGCGACGAATGTGCTGCGCACGGGCAACAAGCTCGCGGCCATCCTGACGCTGATTGGCGATGCGTTCAAAGGCTGGCTACCCGTGTGGGTTGTCGTGCATTTCGGCGCGCGGTTCGGGCTTGATTCCACGGCTGTCGCGCTTGCAGCAATTGCCGTATTTCTCGGGCATTTGTTCCCGATATTCTTTAAATTCCAGGGCGGCAAAGGCGTGGCGACGGCGGCGGGCGTGCTGCTCGCCATCAACCCGGTGTTGGGGCTGGCCACTTTGCTGACGTGGGTGATCATCGCTGTTTTCTTCCGATATTCATCGCTGGCCGCGTTGGTGTCGGCGGTGTTCGCGCCTTTCTTCGATGTCTTTCTTTTCGGCCCCAGCCGTATCTCGCTGGCCGTTGCCGCGATGAGCGCGCTGTTGATCTGGCGGCATCGCGCGAATATCAAGAAGCTGCTGGATGGGAAGGAAAGCCGGATCGGAGAGAAGAAGCGGGCGGCGGAGGCGGTTGAATAGGAGGCTGCAAAGCTGCGCCACGAAAGCAAGAAAGCCGCCCCGAGGGCGGCTTTCTTGCTTTCTTTCTTGCTCACGGCAACGCTGAATCAACGCAATCCGCTCACGCTCAATCGCGGAAATTATTGAAATCCAGCGGCGTATCCGTCACGTCCTTCTTCAGCAACGCAATAGCGCTTTGCAGGTCGTCGCGCTTCGTACCGTTGATGCGCACCGCGTCGCCCTGAATGCTGGCCTGGACCTTGATCTTGCTGTCCTTGATCATCTTGACGATTTTCTTCGCCAGATCACCGCTGACACCCTTCTTGACCTCGACGACCTGCTTCAGCTTGTCGCCGCCGATTTTCTCGATCTTGCCGTAATCGAGAAAACGCACGTCCACATTGCGTTTTGCGAGTTTCGACAACACCACGTCCTTGACTTGGCCGAGCTTGAAATCGTCGTCGGCAAAAAGCGTCAGATCACGATCCTTTTGCTCGACGCGCGCGTCCGAACCCTTGAAGTCGAAGCGCGTGGCAATTTCCTTGTTCGATTGTTCGATGGCGTTTTTCACCTCGATCATGTTTGCTTCGCTGACGACGTCAAACGATGGCATCTGCATTCCCCTTCGTTGAGGCGAGGCATGGCGTAAGGCTCGCACGCACTCGCTATAATCACGGACCAACGTCATTCTACCGATGACGTCCCGGTTTGCCCAAGGGCGCCCCCGATCCGACCCAACGCTGCTCAATGTCCGAGTTCAAAATTCTCTCCGATTACCCGCTGCTCGCGCATAACACGTTCGGTTTCGACGTCCGCGCCAAGCATGCCGTTCGGCTAACGGAAGAAGCGCAAATTCCGGCGCTTGCTCGCGATGCCCGGCTCAGCGGCCTGCCGCAACTGGTGCTTGGCGGTGGCAGCAACATCGTGCTGACGCGCAACTTCGATGGGGTCGCGTTGCTGGTGGAATTGCGCGGCCGCCGCGTGATTGGCGAAGATCATGACGCTGTCTTGGTGGAAGCCGGCGCGGGTGAAAACTGGCATGAATTCGTTGCGTGGACCTCGTCGCAAGGCTTGCCCGGCCTCGAAAATCTCGCGCTGATCCCCGGCACGGTGGGCGCGGCGCCGATCCAGAATATAGGCGCCTACGGGCTCGAAATGGGCGAGCGTTTCGAGAGTCTGCAGGCGATTGAAATATCGACGGGAGAAACACGGGAATTCGATCGCGATGCGTGCGCGTTTGGCTACCGCGACAGTTTTTTCAAGCGAGAAGGCCGCGGGCGCTTTGTGATCGTATCGGTGACCTTTCGTCTGCCGAAAGCGTGGACGCCACGCGCAGATTATGCGGATATCGCGCGTGCGCTTGAGACAAGCGGCGCGAACAATCCCCAGGCTATCTTCGATGCGGTCGTCGCGGTGCGTCAGGCAAAGTTACCTGACTGGCGTGTGCTCGGGAACGCCGGGAGTTTCTTCAAGAACCCGGTAGTGAGCGCCGCGGCCTTCGACGCGCTGAAGGCGCTTGAACCCAATCTCGTGTCTTACAAGCAACACGATGGCCAGTTCAAGCTGGCGGCAGGCTGGCTGATCGACCAATGTGGCTGGAAAGGCCGCGCAATCGGTGCGGCCGCTGTGCACGACCGGCAGGCGCTGGTTCTGGTGAATCGAGGCGGCGCGTCGGGCGCGCAAATTCTGGAACTCGCCGACGCCATCAAACGCGACGTGCACGCGCGTTTCGCGGTCGAACTTGAAGCGGAGCCGGTGTGTCTGTGAGCTAACGCGGCTGAGAAAGAGCTATTGCGTTCGTCGAGTGCCATCGCAGTAGATCGGCAAGAAGCTTACGTAGTTGCCTCCGGCAGACGCCCCTAGCAGCCACAGCAACACATCACCGCCCGTCAACAAAAAAACCGCCCAGAGCTGCTACCCGTGCCACAAAAGTGTTGGTTGAGCTAATTAGTGCTGGATCCGCGTCCCTAGGGGCCGCGGGTCTCTTTCTTGCAGAAGATATTTCCGGGAGGTAGAGGCTGCAAGAGCTCCCGACGTTGAGGCCGAGCATGGCAGCTAGAAGCCCGGAAGAAGAGCTCGAGATCAGCTTCATAGACCTGCTTCCGAAGATACAGAGCTTACGACCGGGCGCTACATGCGCGAAGCATCACTGGTCGGGCGTTTTCAATGGCCTTACGACCCACCGTCGAAATAAACCGCCTCGCAACCGCTGGCTTACAGCGCAGCAAATCAGATAAATTTGCTTCTATATAGTGAAGCAACTTTGTCAAATTTGATGTTATATAGTGAAGCATGCTGGTATGTTTTGATTCTTTTCGATGAAGCAAGTATTCGCATTTTGCGTCACTATGCCGACGTAAAATATATCTATTTGCCTCGTCTTAGTAAAGCAAAATATGGATAGCCACTTCACTATAGGCTATCATTTGTCGCGTTTTTGTTAGCCTATAGGCCAGAAAGATGGATTCCAGAATGAGGCAGCTCCGGCTTGAGCAAGTCCAGGCGTCGGTCGCAATGTATTCGGATTTGAACAACCGTCGGCCCCCGCCGCGTGGATGGCTGAAGGCCATCCGAGAGTCGTTAGGACTCACCGAGCGACAGCAAGCCGACAGATTAGGCATTACCGGTTCGACCCTGCACAAGTCGGAGTCGGCGGAAGCAGAGGAGCGAATCACGCTCGGACAACTGCGCAAGCTTGCAGAGGGGCTGGACTGCGAGCTGGTCTACGCTCTGGTGCCCAGAAAGCCACTGACTCAAGTGGTCGAAGACCGGGCGCGCTCAATCGCCCTGCAGGAAGTGAGTGGAGTTGCGCACACCATGAGTCTGGAAGACCAACGTCCGGCAACCGACCGACTTCGCAAACAGGTTGAGCAGAGAACGGCAGAGCTACTCCGGGGCCGCTGGTCCGACCTATGGCGATAAATTTAGACGAACAGGACGGTCAGACCCCTCTCGACCCTGACGAGCTTGCAGGGCTGATACCGACGCACCTGGCCACCAAGGGCAACCTGAATGACTGGGAGCAGGAGAACATCCTGCAAGCTGTGCAATGGGCTCGCCGTCAACGCAAGGTCGATGTCCTCGGTGAAGAGTTCTGTCGCAACCTTCACAAGAAAATGTTCGACCAGACCTGGTTGTGGGCAGGCACGTTCCGCAAGTCCGACAAAAACATCGGATGTGAATGGACGCAGGTCAGCGTCAAAGTGAGAAACCTTTTCGACAACACGCGATGGTGGATCGACAACGGCACATTCCCGCCCGATGAGATTGCCGCAAGGTTTCACCGCGAGCTGGTGTGGATTCATCCCTTTCCAAACGGCAACGGTCGACACTCACGAATGATGGCGGATGCGCTCTTGCGCAGCATGAAACAAGAGCCGTTTTCGTGGGGCGGGGGCGGGACATTGGTTAAAGCGGACAACGCCCGGTCGGATTACTTAACCGCCTTGCGCGCGGCGGATAAAGGTGACTACAGTTTGCTCTTTGTCTTCGTGCGAAGTACTGCTTAGCTGTCGCACGGACAAGAGGGATGTCAGGCCATGTGTGACAGGCCAAAGAGCTTTGCGCGGTTGCGCGTGCAGCCCTGTACAACCGTTCTTTCGTCGACACCGCTTGGCCAAGACTCGCATGGGCTTTCCATGTCCGCAAAAAAAGCGAGCCTCCAAAGAGGCTCGCAGTAATCACCAGACCTGCCCGTTTACCACTACCTTTGTGGTACGGGTAGCAAAAGCTGGCGGGTTTCTCATTCAACATCAACCAAGCCGGGCCAACTCAGCCACCACGCTTGCGACGTGCATTTTCCGCAATCCGCATGCGCAACGCGTTCAGCTTGATGAATCCGCCGGCATCGGCTTGGTCGTACGCGCCGCCGTCGTCATCGAATGTGGCAATGTTCTTGTCGAACAGCGTTTCCTTCGAATCGCGCGCCACCACCGTCACGCTGCCCTTGTAGAGCTTCACGCGCGTCCAGCCGTTGACTTTGTCTTGCGTATGGTCGATCAGCACTTGCAGCGCGCGGCGCTCCGGGCTCCACCAGTAGCCGTTGTAAATCAGCGCGGCATAACGCGGCATCAGGTCGTCTTTCAAGTGCGCCACTTCGCGATCCAGCGTGATCGACTCAATCCCACGATGAGCCTTGAGCATAATCGTGCCGCCCGGCGTTTCATAACAACCGCGCGACTTCATGCCCACATAGCGGTTCTCGACCAGATCCAGCCGGCCAATACCGTGCTTGCCGCCAATCGCGTTCAATTGCGTGAGCATCTCTGCTGGCGACAGACGCTTGCCGTTCAGCGCAACCGGATCACCCTTCTCGTATTCGATATCCAGATATTCCGGCTGATCCGGGGCGTCTTCGGGCGCAACCGTCCAGCGCCACATATCGGCTTCAGCTTCGGCCTTCGGATCTTCCAGGTGACGGCCTTCGAACGAAATGTGCAGCAGGTTCGCGTCCATGGAGTAGGGCGCGCCGCCTTGCTTGTGCTTCATTTCGATCGGAATGCCCGCTTTTTCCGCGTAAGCGAGCAGCTTTTCACGCGACAGCAGATCCCATTCACGCCATGGCGCGATCACCTTGATACCCGGCTCGAGCGAGTAATAACCCAACTCGAAACGCACCTGGTCGTTGCCCTTGCCGGTCGCGCCGTGCGACACGGATTGCGCACCCACCGCTCGCGCGATTTCGATCTGGCGTTTCGCGATCAGCGGACGCGCGATCGACGTGCCGAGCAAATACTCGCCTTCATAAACGGTATTGGCGCGGAACATGGGGAACACGAAGTCGCGGACAAATTCCTCACGCAGATCTTCGATAAAGATGTTGTCCTGCTTGATGCCAAGCTGCAGTGCTTTCTTGCGCGCCGGTTCGAGTTCTTCGCCCTGACCGATGTCAGCGGTGAACGTCACGACTTCGGCGTCGTAGTTGTCCTGCAACCACTTCAGGATGACGGAGGTATCGAGGCCGCCTGAGTAGGCGAGCACGACTTTTTTGATATCGCTCATGGTGAACTCGTATGGCTGGAAAACGGTGTGCGCCGGGCTTTCAGCGCGCGGAAAACCGCTATTTTGACATCAAATGGCGGCTGTTCCGCATTTTCAGGGCGACGCGGCGTTTCGATCGAAACCCCGCACGGTTAGCTAAACGCTGAAGCCGCTCAGTGATTGAGTTTGCCGAGCAGCAGATATTCCATCAGCGCCTTCTGGACGTGCAGTCGGTTCTCGGCTTCATCCCAGACCACGCTCTGCGGGCCGTCGATCACGTCCGCGCTGACTTCTTCACCGCGATGAGCCGGCAGGCAATGCATGAACAGCGCATCCGGATTCGCGCGCGCCATCATTTCCGAATCGACACACCAATCGGCGAAGGCCTTCTTGCGCACTTCGTTCTCGGCTTCGAAACCCATGCTGGTCCAGACGTCGGTGGTGACAAGGTCGGCGCCGGTGCAGGCGTCGTTCGGATCGGCGAATTCTTCGTAGAAGGGCGCGCTATCGGGCGACACCAGCGCATGATCGAGCGAGTAACCAGGCGGCGTGGACAGGCGCAGTTTGAAGCCCAGAATTTGCGCGGCTTCGATCCAGGTGTACAGCATGTTGTTCGCGTCGCCGACCCAGGCCACGGTTTTTCCTGCGACAGGGCCGCGCAGTTCGTAGTAGGTGAAGACGTCGGCCAGGACCTGGCATGGGTGATATTCGTTCGTCAGACCGTTGATCACCGGTACGCGCGAGTTGTCCGCGAAGCGCTGGATGATGTGCTGGCCGAACGTGCGGATCATGATGATGTCGACCATGCGCGACACCACTTGCGCCGCGTCCTCGATGGGTTCGCCGCGGCCGAGTTGCGTGTCGCGTGTGCTGAGGAACACGGCGTGACCGCCAAGCTGGAAGATGCCCGCTTCGAACGAGAGCCGCGTACGCGTTGAATTCTTCTCGAAGATCATCGCCAGCGTGCGGTCGTGCAGCGGATGGTAGGTCTCGTAGCTCTTGAACTTGCGCTTGAGAATACGCGCGCGCTCGAGCACGTAGTCATAGTCGTCGAGAGAGAAGTCCTTGAACTGCAAATAGTGGCGAATTTTTTTTTCGGTCATGAAAAATGCGTACGGCGGCTTCAGCCGGCAATTGCGCCGGACGGCGCCGCCGTCGTGGTGGTATCGAATTTCAGCATAAAGGAATTTCCGGTGTTTGACGAGGCCGCCAAATAGCCAACGCGCGCCGCCATACGCCGTCCGACGTGGTTTAGAGGCTTTGTGTGCAGTGCGGAAAAAGGGCCTCTGCTGTATAATCCGGCAGGTTTCTCCGGCAGTCCTGATACCTTTCGACTGCTTACGAATCAGACCCGCTGGCATGTTAAGCCAAGTCAATCCGCGAGCTAAACACGCAGATTCCAGGTTGCTTTTCGGCATAAATCTGCGGGAGTCCAGGCGGTTCGCGTTTTCACGCGAGTTCGTCTCGCTGGCACTTGTCTGCCTGTCCAGGCAGTCCGTATGGATTGCAGCCGTGAACGCGTTCGGCATGAGTTGATCGCGCGCACAGGTCGGCACGGGCGGCGTCGCGCTCAGGCGAATAAATGGTCAATGAGCGGTCGATGAGTAGTCGATAAGCGGGTAGATGCAGGTCGAAAAAGAGGCTGGATCTTACCGGCCGCGACGCTGCCGGACGAGGCGAAGTTCAGCGCCGGAGGTTGCAGCCGACGACTTTCCGGTTCACCTTGCCAACCATGCATGCGCGTTCGCCGGCGTTCTTCGCCGGTCGTCAAACAGGTATTCCTACATGGCCGAAACAATTCCAACCGAATACTTCATCCAGGGCATTACGTCGAACGGCAAGACTTTTCGGCCGAGCGACTGGTCGGAAAGGCTTTGCGGCGTGATGTCCGGGTTCGGCCCAGGCAAGCGCGGTCCAAACGCCCGGTTGCAGTATTCCGTCTATGTCCGCCCGACGTTGCTCGGCAATGTGAAGACAGTCATCCTGGATTCCCGATTGCGTGACATTGAACCCATGGCTTTTGATTTCGTGATGAATTTTGCCAAGGACAATGACCTGCTCGTGACAGAGGCGTGCGAGTTGCCGCCACATCACGCCACCCAGCAGCAACATGGCTAACTGAGTAGCTGAGTAGCAGGGGCCTTTGAGAAGGCCTCTTACCGATGCGCACGACAAAAAACCCGCTTTTAGCGGGTTTTTTATTGCTGTCTTATTGGTGCCTTTTTGCCTGTCACGCACTCGTCAAACTAAAGGCGCGCAGCGGGCGACCCAACAGGATCTTTAAGCAGCGGGTGCTTGCAGACCCTTGATAGCGGCCGACAGACGGCTCTTATGGCGAGCAGCCTTGTTCTTGTGGACGATGCGCTTGTCCGCAATGATGTCGATGGTCTTGACCGACGTCTTGTAGATTTCTGCAGCCTTGGCTTGGTCGCCGGCGTCGATCGCCTTGCGAACTGCCTTGATGGCGGTGCGGAATTTCGAGCGCAGCGCCGAGTTGTGCGAGTTTGCCTTGGCGCCTTGACGGGCGCGCTTGCGGGCTTGTGCGGTATTTGCCATGACGGTTCCTTATCCTGTTCCAGCTATGTGTTTCAGCGCTTCCCGTTTTGCTTCTGGATCAGATCCAACTCAATGCTGGTCCGACTCCACACAAGATAAAACGAGGTCAATCCGATGCGCTGTTTATGATCAAACCCTCGGGATCGATTGCCCGAAAGCGCAAAAAACGTCGAAAGAAGACGCGAAGCCGCCGTGCTTTGTACTTCGTCAGCAACGTACCTAAAAGTGCCAAAGGCAGATTCAGGAGCTTCGAAACCGGCGATTATAGCAACGAAATCATGGGACTGGCAAGCCCGGCTGGTTTTTGCTGAGTGTGGCAAGGAATCAACCGCAATAAGCCGGATGCAATGCGCCGGATGTATCGAGCCGCGCAGTTTAACAGCTGCAGGCACGCGCCCTTGCGCCATCCAAGTTGCAAATTCTAACGATTCCGCCGATGTTGCAACGCGTCGCGTTCATAATGCGGCCCGTATAATCAACGCCCCATGAATCTATTCCGAGCCCTACTGACGGTCAGCGGCTTCACGCTGCTTTCCCGCGTGACCGGCCTGGTCCGCGAAACGCTGATCGCGCGAGCCTTCGGCGCCAGTCAATTCACCGACGCGTTCTACGTCGCCTTCCGCATACCGAACCTGTTGCGGCGCTTGTCCGCTGAAGGAGCGTTCTCGCAGGCGTTCGTGCCTATCCTTGCAGAGTTCAAGAACACCGAAGGCCACGACGCCACCAAAGCCCTCGTCGACGCCATGTCGACGGTGCTCGCATGGGCGCTGGCGGTTGTATCGCTGGCAGGCGTAGCGGGTGCATCGTGGGTCGTGTTCGCCGTCGCCTCGGGCCTCGAGCATGACGGCCGCGCGTTCGGCCTTGCGGTGACCATGACCCAGATCATGTTCCCGTACATCATCTTCATCTCGCTGACATCGCTGGCGTCCGGAGTGCTCAACACGTACCGGCAGTTCTCGCTGCCCGCGTTCGCGCCCGTACTGCTCAACGTGTCGTTCATCGCGGCCGCCGTCTTTCTCGCGCCGCACCTGAAAGTGCCGGTCTACGCGCTCGCCTATGCAGTGATCGTGGGCGGCGTGCTGCAGTTTCTCGTGCAGTTGCCCGGTCTCAAGAAGATCGACATGATCCCGCGCATCGGCTTGAACTTTTTCCGGGCGTTGCGGCATCCAGGCGTCAAGCGCGTGCTGATCAAGATGGTCCCCATGACGTTCGGCGTGTCGGTCGCCCAGCTGAGCCTGATCATCAATACGAACATTGCGTCGCGACTCGGGCCGGGCGCGGTGTCGTGGATCAATTACTCCGATCGCCTGATGGAGTTTCCCACCGCGCTGCTCGGCGCGGCGCTGGGCACCATCCTGCTGCCAAGTCTTTCCAAGGCGCACGTGGACGCCGATCCGGTCGAATATTCGGCGCTGCTCGATTGGGGCCTGCGCATCACGTTCCTGATGGCGGCGCCCAGCGGCGTTGCGCTGTTTTTCTTCGCCGTTCCGCTGACGGCCACGCTGTTTCACTACGGCAAATTCGACGCAAATTCCGTCATCATGGTCGGACGGGCATTGTCGGCGTATGGCGTCGGGCTGGTCGGACTCATCTTGATCAAGATCCTCACGCCCGGTTTTTATGCGAAACAGGACATCAAGACGCCGGTGATTATTGGCATCATCGTGTTGATCGCCATTCAGCTCAGCAACCTGATTTTTGTGCCTATTTTCGCGCACGCCGGATTGACGCTATCGATCGGCTTGGGCGCCTGCGTGAACGCCACACTTTTGTTCATCGGCTTGCGCAAGCGCGGAATTTACCAGCCGTCGCCAGGATGGGCGCGCTTCTTCGCGCAACTCGTCGGCGCGTGCCTCGTGCTCGCGGGCGTGATGCATTGGGTGGCCGGCAATTTCGACTGGATCGGCATGCGTGCGGCACCTCTGGAGCGAATCATGCTTCTCGGTGCAAGCCTGGTTGTATTCGGTGCGCTATATTTCGGTATGCTCTCCGCGATGGGCTTTAAATACGCGTATTTCAGAAGGCGAACGCTGCAATGACGACGACGCGCATCCTCGACTATTTCACCTCGCTTGTGGCGGAGGACGACAGTCTGCCGCTCACCGAGGCGGCGTTGTCGCTCGCCCAGGACGCGTATCCGGATCTCGATTTGCAAGGCGTGCTGGCTGAGATCGACGAGCTGGTCCTGCGCGTGCGCCGCCGTATGCCCGAAGACGCCGACATCAAGCAGAAGGTCGGCGTGCTGAATCGCTTTTTCTTCCGCGAGCTGGGTTTCACCAGCAATCTTAACGATTACTATGACCCCGATAACAGCCACCTGAACATGGTGCTGAAGCGGCGTCGCGGGATTCCGATTTCGCTGGCCGTCGTGTATCTGGAAATGAGCGAGCAGCTCGGTATTCCAGTGCGTGGCGTGTCGTTTCCCGCGCACTTCCTGCTGCGCGTGACCACGCCCGACGGCGATGTGATGCTCGATCCCACCACCGGCCATTCCTTGTCTGAATCGGCGATGGTCGAGATGCTCGAGCCGTATGTGCAGCGGGTCGGCGAATCTATCGGCAGTGCGCTGCGGGTGTTGTTGCAGCCGGCTACGCGCCGCGAAATCATCGGACGAATGCTGCGCAATTTGAAGAGCATTTATCTTCAGACGGAGCGCTGGCAACGGCTGCTCGCCGTGCAGCAACGGCTCGTGATCCTGATGCCGGGAAGTATCGAAGAAGTGCGTGATCGGGGCTTCGCTTACGCGCGCTTGGATTACTTGCGCCCGGCGATGGAAGATCTACGCCGGTATCTCGATGATCGGCCTGAGGCTGAAGATGCCACCGTCGTGGAGACGGAATTGCATGAGCTGCGTCAGCGTACGCAGCACAACGGCGGGTAGTTTTTTCCAGCTTTGGTGAAGTAAAAAACGGCGGCTCATCTCTTCGATGGCCGCCGTTTTTTCTCGGCATTTGAACTTGCGAGCAGCCAGCCGCTGTTCGCCCCTCAAGTTGAAAAATCTACTTCGGCTGCATCCGGATCGCGCCATCGAGGCGAATCACTTCGCCGTTGAGCATGGGGTTGTCGAAGATCTGCTTGACCAGCATGGCGTACTCGTTCGGTTTGCCGAGGCGCGAGGGGAACGGCACCATCGCGCCGAGCGCGTCCTGCACTTCCTTCGGCATGCCGAGCAGCATGGGCGTCTCGAAGATGCCCGGCGCAATCGTCATCACGCGAATGCCGTTGCGCGATAAGTCCCGGGCGATCGGCAACGTCATGCCGACCACGCCGCCTTTCGATGCCGCATACGCCGCCTGGCCGATCTGGCCATCGTAGGCGGCAACCGATGCCGTGCTCACGATCACGCCTCGTTCGCCCGCCGCGTTCGGCTCGTTCTTCGACATCGCCGCTGCCGCCAAACGGATCATGTTGAACGTGCCGATCAAATTCACGCCGATCGTCTTCGCGAACAAATCGAGCGCATGCGGGCCATCCTTGCCCACCGTCTTCGCCGCCGGCGCGATGCCCGCACAATTGACCAGCCCGCGCAAGCTGCCGAGTTGCGTCGCGGCTTCCACGGCGCGTTGGCCGTCTTCCTCGCGGCTCACGTCGCATTTCACGAACACACCGCCGAGTTCCTTCGCGAGCTTCTCGCCGCCGGCTTCGTTCATGTCGGCGAGCACGACCTTGCCGCCGTGGTCGCGGATAAGCTGAGCGGTCGCCGCGCCGAGGCCCGATGCGCCGCCGGTGACGAGAAAGACGTTGTCCTGGATGTCCATGCTATGTGCTCCTTGATGAGGGTGAGTCGTAGAACATGTTTCGTCCCGGGGATCGCTCAGGACGAAAACGAAAAACCCGCTCGGCCGATGGAGCGCGAGCGGGTTTCAGAAGGCGTGCCCCGAGCGCCCAGGTATGAGCGCTCAGTGACAATCAGGTCAATGCATCGAACACGCGCGTGCGGATTTCATCGACGGTACCGAGCCCCGAGATCCGCCGATACTCCGGCGCTTTCAGGCCGTTGTTATCGCCATGTTTGGACCACGTGTTGTAGTACTCGATCAGGGGCTTGGTCTGCGCAACGTACACGTCGAGCCGCTTCTTCACGGTCTCTTCCTTGTCGTCGTCGCGCTGGATCAGCGGCTCGCCGGTGACGTCGTCAAGACCTTCCACTTTCGGCGGATTGAACTTGATGTGATACGTGCGCCCCGACGCTGCATGCGAGCGCCGACCGCTCATGCGCTCGATGATGTCCGCGAACGGCACGTCGATCTCAAGCACATAGTCGATAGCAACACCGGCTTCCTTCATGGCGTCCGCTTGGGGAAGCGTGCGCGGGAAACCGTCGAATAGATAGCCGTTCGCGCAGTCCGCTTCCTGCAGGCGTTCTTTTACGAGGTTGATGATGAGCGTGTCCGGCACGAGTTCGCCGGCGTCCATGAAGCGCTTGGCTTCCACGCCAAGCGGCGAACCTGCTTTCACGGCGGCGCGCAGCATGTCGCCCGTCGAGATCTGCGGGATGCCGAACTTTTGCTTGATGAACGTGGCCTGGGTGCCCTTGCCGGCGCCGGGGGCGCCCAACAGGATCAAACGCATGGTGATATCTCCGAATCGAATAGAAACCGCTGCGCTGCGAGGCTTATCTGGCATCCGGTCGCTGTGGCACATCGCCCGGCTGAAGCCGCAAACGAGGCGCGACGAGCCGAATTCGAGAGACGGCGCGGCACCAGTCGACATAGGCGCTCAGGAGCGTTGGCGCTGACCGGAAGGCTCGCGCTACCAATCGATTATGCCACGCATCGTCACAATCGCGGCCCGAATCCGAGGCTGGAAAGCCCGGAAAGTCGCACGCAGCGGGGGTTAACGCGAGTTGATCGAGAGCGGCATGGCGCGCTAGGAACAGGTGGAAACGCGCCGATTTCGCGGGTCGTAATCGCTATGAGAAGCGATGGATAGGTCGACTGCGGAAGCGCGGCTTAAGCGTGCGGCCCGTACTCTTATGCCGACGCCCCGAACAGCGCGCGGACGCGGGCCAGATCATTGGGGGTATCGACACCCGGCGGCGGCGCGTCGTTCGTCGTCAGCACTGCGATGCGCTCGCCGTGCCAGAGCGCGCGCAATTGCTCGAGCGCTTCGGCTTCTTCGATCGGCGCCACTGACAGCGTGGGATAAATCCGCAAGAACTTCGCGCGATACGCGTACAAGCCGATGTGGCGCAACACGTTGGCGGGAACGGACGGACGCGCACTGAGCGCGGCGACATTTGGCCAGTCCTTTTGCCACGCGTCACGCGACCAGGGAATCGGCGCGCGCGAAAAATACAGCGCCACGCTCTTCGAATCCAGCACGACTTTCACCACGTTCGGGTTGAAGACATCGGCGGGGTCCGAGATAGGATGTGCCGCGGTGGCGATCACGCACGACGGATGCGCCGCCAGATGCGCCGCCACATTGCGCACGAGCGCCGGGTCGATCAAGGGCTCGTCGCCTTGCACATTGACCACGATGGTGTCGTCGCTCCAGCCGAAATGCGTCGCGACTTCGGCGAGCCGGTCGGTCCCGTTCGGATGATCGGCGCGCGTGAGCAGCGCCTCGAAACCATGCTCCTTCGCGACCTCGACCACACGCTGCGAATCCGTTGCGATCAGCACTTGCAGCGCGCCCGACAAACGCGCGCGCTCGGCGACGCGCACGACCATCGGCTTGCCGCCGATATCCGCCAGCGGCTTGTCCGGCAGCCGCGTGGACGCGAGCCGCGCGGGCACGACGGCGATAAAGAGCGGCGCGACCGGAACGTGTGCGTTCATAAAACCTCAGTGCTAAATCTAGGAAACCTTGGAAATCTCAGTTTCCGTCGGAAGGTTTCAACGGTTCGACGGGCGTGCCTTCCACAGTCTGGCGCGCTTCATCGGGCAGCATGATGGGAATGCCGTCGCGGATGGGGTAGGCGAGCTTGTCGACGTTGCAGATGAGTTCCTGCGCCGCGCGGTCATGCGTGAGCTGGGTCTTGCAAATAGGGCAGACAAGGATTTCAAGCAGGCGTGCGTCCACGGAGTTTCTCCACAACTAATGCGATGAGGCGGGGGCTGAGCACGGCTTCGACTGGAACCACCCAGATGCGCGCGTCACGCCAGGCCCCGAATTTTACTGCATCCTTCTCGGTGATCAGGATCGAATCGGCGTCGATGCCGGCGAACGGATTGTCACGATAATCGTAGTGGTCCGGGAACGCGCGCGTGGCCGGCGCGAGGCCGGCGGCACGCAGCGACGCGAAGAACCGTTCCGGTGAGCCGATGCCCGCTGCTGCCGCGATCCGTTCGCCCTTGAACGCGCTAAGCGGACGGCGCACGGCGGGATCGTCGAGACGCCAGGCGTCGCCGGTGGTCAGGTCGAGCGAGAACGTGTTCGGCCACGGCGGCAACGTGCGGTCGTAGGGGCTGTTGATGAGCGTGGCGTCGCGGCGCCGCGACATCGGCTCACGCAAGGGTCCCGCCGGCAGCAGGAAGCCGTTGCCGCCCAGACGGTCGTCGAAGACCACGAGTTCGAACGCGCGGGCCATGCGGTAGTGTTGCAGGCCGTCATCGCTGACGATTACATCGACCGATGGATTTGCCTTCAGCAACGCCTGCGCCGCCGCGACGCGATCCGGCGACACCATCACCGGCGCATGCGTGCGGCGGGCGATCAGCAGGGGTTCATCGCCGACTTCGGAGGGTTGACTGTCGGCGGTGACCCGCGTGGCTTCGTGAATCTTCGCGCCGTAACCGCGCGAGACGACGCCCGGCTGAAAGCCGGCGGCGCGCAATGCTTCGACCAGCGCGATGACCGTCGGCGTCTTGCCGGTGCCGCCCACGGTCACGTTGCCGACCACGACCACCGGTACGCCCACGTTCACCTGCTTGATCCAGCCGAGCGCGAAAAACGCGCGTCGAATGGCGGCGATCAGGCCGAACACACAAGCGAACGGCGTCAGCGACCACGCGACCCAGCCGCGCTTGCGCCATTCACGGGCGAGGAAGTTTTCAATCGGCGGCTTGAAGTCAGACATGGCGCGCCTTGCGGTCAATATCTTCGGACGACAGCAACGGTGAGCGGCGTAGCGGCGAGAGGAGGGGCAATGTTTGCGATAACGGCCGGCACCTTTGCATCGAGGCGGATCTCCAGAATGAGCGAATTTGGGCGAATGGCAAGCAGAAGGTAAGCGGTCGATGGACGACACAGGGCACATGTCGCGCTCGCCCTTAAACCCGGCACTCTAGCGCGGCGATGCCTGGGGCGCCAGTCGAAGGGCAGCGCCCGACCTCGATTCAAGCCGGGAAAAAGGGTACATTCCATGCTCCATTTTGCTCGCAAGCTATTCACAATTCGCCTGTGGATAACTCTGTGAACAACTTGAGCTGCGGCGGGCTGAAATCGACACCAGGAAAGACCTGCATCGGCTTCTTCATGAATTAGAGATAGAAAACATTGTTAAATCAATGAGTTAAAGCGTGTTCATCATTGTTTCACAAGCGTTGATGTCAGCTTTCGGTAACTTGTGCATTGTGGACACTTGCTACACTTCGAACTCTGATTGGTCTATCGTCCATGCCTTGTTCGTAGACCGTTCAGGGGTGCGGGAATGGCCCTTGTTGGCCTGTTGGTACGTCCGCGAGCAAGCCAGTTCTCCACCCCGTTTTCAACCTGAAACGACTACTTTTTCTTCAATGAGCTCCGATCCTTTCGCTTCATCCGGTTCAGCCGCCAGTGCCGATGCCGTCATCCCCGTGTCGGCGCTGAACCGGGCGATCGGGTCAATGCTCGAACGCTCGTTTCCGCTGGTCTGGGTATCGGGCGAAGTATCGAATTTTACGAAAGCGGCCAGCGGCCACTGGTATTTCTCGATCAAGGACGCGCAGGCGCAGATGCGCTGCGTGATGTTCCGCGGCCGTGCGCAGTACGCCGAGTTCACGCCGCGTGAAGGCGACCGGATCGAGGTCCGCGGGCTCGTGACCCTGTATGAACCGCGTGGCGAAATGCAACTCGGCGTGGAAGCGGTGCGGCGCACGGGCCAAGGTCGTCTGTACGAAGCCTTCTTGAAGCTGAAGGCGAAACTTGAAGCCGAGGGGCTGTTCGCGGTCGAACGCAAGCGTGCGTTGCCGCAGCATCCGCGGGCGATTGGCATCGTGACGTCGTTGCAGGCGGCGGCGTTGCGCGATGTGCTCACCACGCTCTCGCGGCGCGCGCCGCACGTGCCGGTGATCGTGTATCCCGCGCCGGTGCAGGGCACGGGCGTGGCCGCGAAGCTCGCCGCGATGGTCGATCAGGCCAGCGCACGCCGCGAAGTCGATGTGTTGATCGTGTGTCGTGGAGGCGGTTCGATCGAAGACCTGTGGGCGTTCAACGAGGAAGTGCTCGCCCGCGCGATAGCCGAAAGTGCGATGCCGGTTGTCAGCGGCGTGGGCCACGAGACGGATTTCACCATCGCCGATTTCGCCGCCGATGTCCGCGCTCCCACCCCCACGGCAGCCGCCGAACTGGTCAGTCCGCAGCGCGTGTTGTTGCTGCGCGATCTCGATCATCGCCATGCGGCGTTGGCGCGTGGTTTCGGCCGGATGATGGAACGGCGTGCGCAGCAGCTCGACTGGCTGGCGCGGCGGCTGGTCAGCCCGGCGGAGCGCCTGGAACGTCAGCGCACGCACTTGCGGCAACTGGCGGTGCGGCTGGCGTCCGCCGGTGCGCGTCCGGTCCGCGATGCCCGCGCGCGTTTTGCGCTCGTGCAGATGCGCTGGCAGCGCTGGCGTCCGGATCTCGCCGCCGAGCGGGAACATCTGATGCGTCTTTCACAACGCCTGAGTGTGTCGCAAGGGCGCCGGCATGAACGGGCGGCGGCGCGGGTGTCGGAGTTATCGGCGAGGTTGCAGGTGTTGAGCCCGCAACGCACGCTCGAGCGCGGCTACGCGGCTTTGATCGATACCCAATCCGGACGCGCCGTACGCGCGCCGAATGCGCTGAAGCCAAAACGGCCATTGACCGTGCATTTGGCGGAAGGATCGGCGGATATTGTGCTGGCCGATATCCAGCCGCGGCTTTCCAATGAATTCTGATTGGTTCTGACGCTCGGGCGGTGTGCATCGACCGCTGCTTTCATGCGATGCGCGCATGAGTTTTTACAAGACCTGCGCGGGTAGTTCAAAGCCCGTATTTTTGACGGCTTAGAAGGAACGTTCGAGCATTTTTTACGCCGCTGTTAAAGCTTCGTAATCGATACTGCTCATAAAAACCCGCAATTTGCGGGGTTATCCCAACTCGCCTACAATCGAGTGCTCCATTGCTTCACTCCTCACGTCCCCCATAATCATCATAGAAGGAAGCTCGCACCATGGAACATACCCTCCCGCCGTTGCCGTTCGACAAGAACGCGCTTGCTCCGAACATGTCGGAAGAAACGCTTGAGTATCACTATGGCAAGCATCATCAAACCTATGTGACGAACCTGAACAAGCTGATTCCGGGTACCGAATTCGAAAACCTGTCGCTCGAAGAAATCGTCAAGAAAGCATCGGGCGGCGTGTTCAACAACGCAGCCCAGGTGTGGAACCACACGTTCTTCTGGAACAGCCTGTCGCCCAAGGGTGGCGGCGCTCCGAGCGGCGCGCTGGCCGACGCCATCAACGCCAAGTACGGCTCGTTCGATAAATTCAAGGAAGAGTTCGCGAAGGTCGCAACCGGCACGTTCGGTTCGGGCTGGACGTGGCTCGTGAAGAAGCCGGACGGTTCGCTCGATATCGTCTCCACCAGCAATGCCGCTACGCCGCTGACCACCGACGCGAAGGCGCTGCTGACCATCGACGTGTGGGAACATGCGTATTACATCGACTATCGCAATGCGCGCCCGAAGTTTATTGAGGCGTACTGGAACATTGCGAACTGGGACTTTGCGTCGAAGAATTTTGGCGCTTGAGTATTGTTTCGTGACAATTAAGTTTGGAAACGGCAATAAAGTTTGGAAAGTGGAGAATACTGTCCGCGAAGAACTTTAGAAACTGTCTCCAACATGAAAGCCCTCCCCGTGAGGTAATGCCGTTCAGTTAAGTTCCTTCTTAAGGTATCGAACGGTGTAACGTTTAGGTCGGGATTTGACGACCCGCTCGCATGCGCGACCGGGTCGTTTTTCATTGGGTAAAGCCTTGAGCCGTTCACGCAAACGCTTAAGGCACGCTGGCAATTTTGCGTAGGCCGGAGTAACAGCGGCCCACATCATTTCGTGCTGGATCGTATGAAAGGCTCGCACGAAGCTGATATCAGTCGGCTCGAGTTTGGCTTCCCATGCGGCGCTGGCGATCTCACGGCGAATCATGTTGTAGGCGATCAACGCGCCCCATATTTCCTGATACACCCCTTCGACGCTGCGGCTGCGCAAGGTCAACTCCGAACCCAGCATCGATTGCTTGATCTCCCGGAAACTGGTTTCGATCTGCCAACGACGCTCGTAGCAGGCCACGATATCGGCGGGTTTGAAACGCCGACGCTCGCCCAGCGAAGTCAGCAGCACGCGTTCACGCCCGCGCGCGATGGTGCGGATCGCCCGCGCATTCCAGAATTCGGGCAAAGCCGGGCACTTCTTGCGCGCCTGCTGCAAGACGCGCATGCGCACCGTTGCATCGTCAGCGGTACCCGCGATCACTTCCCAGCAGGTATTGGATTTGGCTGGAATCAGAAAGTGGCGATTGCGTGCGCCCATGGTCAGGCCACACAGAATCTCAGCGGCCAGAAAGCCCTTGTCGAACACAGTCAGCGAGTCTTCCGGTATCTGCGGCAGCAGGCTTTTGGCGTACACCATTTCGTTGGTGCCGTAGCGACCGAAATTGATATCGGCGACCAGATGCGTCGGAATCGCGGTGAGCGTCACTGCGCGCACTTGCGGATAACTGGCCACCTTGCCACTGGCGTAACCCTGTGCGCCGAAGTGCTCACGGTTGGCCGGGCTGTCGGGCGTGCGCAGCGTGGTGCCGTCCATCGCCCACAGACTCAACCCCTTGAATGCATGGTGAGCCGCGTCTTGCGTCGTCCAAGCACGTGCTGTCTGCTCAAACAGCCAAGCCAACGGTGCTTCGCCGACGCGCTGACGCGCCTGCGCCGCCGCGCTCTTGCTGACAAACGGCGCGGCCTCGTTGGGCAACGCTAGATCAAGGCTGTCCAGCACCTCGCTGACTGACCGGTGCCGGTACATCGCCAGCGCGATTACCAGCCACACCACTTGTTTCGCGGGCAGGCGGCGGCGCCGGATGCTCACTGTGCCCGTTGCCTGGACCGCCCGTTCGATCCATTCATAAGGCAGATGCTCAGCCAGCCGGCTCAGCTCGGCTAGCGGCTCTTGCGCTTCGATCAGATAGGTAAGGTGGGCTGAGAGCATCGCGCTGAAAAGTTAACATCTCGACGCGTTGTTTACAACCTCTTCCTGCTTCAAAAATGAAAATGCCGCTCAGCTCTTAACTGAACGGCATTACCACTCGCGTGGGGCTTTTTCGCATTTCCAGCCCGGTATTGGCTACCCGGGTTCATTGAAAAGGGCCAGACACGCAAAATGCACTACCATGGCGCGTCGATGAGCAGACGACTCGTTCACTCATCAGTCACCCAGGGGAGAGCAAGCATGTTCACGAGATTCAGTCTGCGTAACAGTGTGTTGGGTTTGAGCATGGTGTTGATGTCGTCTGTAGTGTCAATCGCGTCAAGCTCAGCTTTTGCCGATACCGTCGCTTTGCAAGCGAACCTGCAACCGTCGAGTGAAGTGCCTCCGCGCGTGAGCAAGGGGCATGGGATGCTGAAAGCCACCTTCGACACCACGACCAAGACGCTGCAGTGGACCGTGACGTACGCCGAGTTGTCGGGCCCTGCGACGATGGCCCACTTCCATGGCCCCGCGCCGGTGGGCCAGAACGCGAAGGTGCAGGTCGCTATCGATAAGAACGCGCTGCCGAGTCCGATCTCGGGTCAGGCCACGCTTTCCGAGGAACAGGCCAACGAACTGATGGCCGGCCAGTATTACTTCAATATCCACACCGAGAAGAACCCGACTGGAGAGATTCGCGGACAGGTAATGCCGGCGAACTGACGAGGCGTTTTGCTTCGCAGCGCACAGGAAACGCACCGCGGCCCTTTTTGGGCCCTCTTCATACGCGACTAGACGAACGATCGTACTATTGACGTTCACGGAAAAGAGGAGTCGCCATGAGTTGGCAAAGTGCGCTCGCTTGCTGGGTTTTACGTCACCGGATGCGGCCCGAAACGGGCAAGCCCGGTATCGATGTTGCGCGAGCCCGGGCATTGACGTCGAAGCGCGTGTGGCTGCCGAAACCGCCGTCGGGCTGGCGTCTTGAAGAGCGATACAGCCAGGACCATGCCCCGCTTCGTGGCGAGTGGCTGTGGCCCGGTCAGCCGTCTGACAGCACGATCCTGTACCTGCATGGTGGCGGTTATTATTTTTGCTCGCCCGCGACGCATCGCGGGCTCGTCTTTCCCCTCGCAAGAAGGTCGGGCGCGCGGACTTTTTCCCTCGATTACCGGCTTGCCCCTGAGCACCCGTTTCCTGCCGCGCTGGACGACGCGCTGGCTGCTTATCGACAACTATTGGCCGATGGCGTGCCGCCTGCCTCCATGGTGATAGCCGGCGATTCGGCCGGCGGCGGTCTTGCGCTTGCGACCTTACTGGCTTTACGCGATGCGGGTGATTCGCTGCCCGCAGGCGCGGTGTTGTTTGCGCCATGGACGGATCTGGCGGCGACTGGCGCGTCGATGACGACCAACGATGGTCGCGATCCCATGTTCTACGGCCGGGCGTTCGCGCCGGCGGGCAAGCTTTATACGGGCAGCGCTAATGTCCGCAACCCCTACGTGTCACCGCTATACGGGCGCTTCGACGGTCTTCCGCCGCTCTTTGTCCAGGTCGGCGATACCGAAGTGCTGCTCGACGATTCCACGCGCGTTGCGGAGAAAGCGCGTGCGGCGGGCGTCAGTGTCGAGCTTCAGATCTGGCCGAAAATGCCGCACGTCTTCCAGATGTTCGCGCCGTTCGTGCCGGAGGCGAGCCGCGCGCTGGAGCAGGCGGCTGGGTTTGTGCGCCGGGTTACGGCTTCTCAAACCGTGGAGACATTGCAGGCAAGCTAGCTAGTGGTTCACTTCCCGCTGCCTATATCGATGGTCTGAAAAGCGCGCTCGACCGCCAGTTGCCCGTATTGCCGCTCCAGCCGCCGTACGGTGAAATGTCCGTGCGCCATCTGCTGGAAATGATCGATGAAAACCGTGTTGACCATGGCCCCCAGCACTGCGCCGATCGCCGGAATCGACTTGGCGGCGACCTGTTCGCTGACCTGCACCGAGAACCGCGACGCCACCGTCTGCAGGAACTTGAGCAATGCAGTCGAGCCGTGTCCGCTCAAACCCTTCGCCGCCAGTTCGCTCGTCGCCTTCGATACCGACTGCGCCAACGTCCCACGCACGATGAAATAGCCGATATCGGCGGCATCGTCGCTCGAACTGGGACCGCCCATGCCGAGCACCATCAAGCATTGCAACTGGGTATCGATGAGGTGTACGTCTTCGCCCTCGCTGCGCGCAATATCGCAGATCGAGCGGAACATCAACGTGGTCGTGACGGGCAATTCCACCGGCAACGCGAATAGTCCAAACGCGCCGCCAGCCGCACCCGTTGTCGCAACAGCCAGCTTGTGCATCAGGTTATGCGGTTTTTCGGGCGGCAGCACGACGCCGTCAACCGTCGTCTTACTGAGCGTGCGCAGCGCGAGTTGCAGGCATTTCTTGAGCGCAGCCTGGGTTGCGTCGTCGATTTTCTCCTGCGCGACGTTCGGCATTTTCCCCATCAGCTTTTCGATCGGCGAGCCAACCACGCTCGCCAATTTCATCGTAAGCGAGGGACTTTCGAGCGCTTCCTTGGCTCGGCGCAAGGTCGCGAGATCTTCCTGCGAGAGGGGCGAAACGGCGATTGGCGTCGGTTCCATGGCAATTTTAGAAAAGGTTGAGGAGGCGTCTGGCCTTGGATTAGAGCCTTTTGCCGTGCTATGATTCCCATTCTGTTGATAAGTCAATCATTGCGGTATCAAAAAATGGCTGTTCATACTGCCGAGCATCACTCCGCGGGACAAGTGCTCCCGTTTCGCGAATCGCTGATGGCGATGTTGGGCATCTGCTTCGTGACCATGCTGGTCGCACTCGATCAAACCGTGGTGGGCACCGCGTTGCCCACTATCGTCGCTGAACTCAGGGGTTTCGACCTGTACGCCTGGGTCGCCACTTCGTACTTGCTCACATCCGTCATCACCGTGCCTATTTTCGGCCGGCTTGGCGACTATTACGGCCGCAAACCGTTCGTAATCGCGTCTATCGTCGTGTTCACCGTCGCGTCCGCGCTCTGCGGTCTGGCCGACAACATGCTGTTCCTCGTGCTCGCGCGCGGCCTTCAGGGCATTGGCGGCGGCATGCTGGTTGGTACCGCGTTCGCGTGTATTGCCGATCTGTTTCCTGACTCCGTCGTGCGCCTTCGCTGGCAAGTGATGATGAGTTCAGCGTTTGGTATTGCCAACGCGGTCGGTCCATCGCTTGGCGGGATTCTGACCCAATACTACGGCTGGCGCTCCGTCTTCTACGTGAATCTGCCCGTCGGTTTGTTGTCGGTGTTTTTCGTCTGGCGCTTCCTTCCGCACCTTCGGCACGTCAAGCATGAAGGCAAGATGCGTCTGGACTGGCAAGGCGCGGGCCTGATCGCGATTGCGCTGGGTTCGCTGCAATTGTTTGTCGAAATGTTGCCGAAGCACGGGCTGTCGGTGGAATCGTTGATGCTGCTGGTAGTAAGCGTTGCATCCGGTTACGCGCTGTGGAAATGGGAACGACGCTGCGATTACGCCATTCTTCCCGTCGATATGTTCCGCAACAAGAGCCTCTCTGCGCTCTTTACGCTCGCGATTCTCGGCGGTTTCACGATGTTTTCGCTGCTGTTCTACGCGCCTCTGCTATTTCAGGGCGGTTTTGGGATGTCGCCGAAAGACGCCGGCCTGATGATCACGCCGCTGGTGGTGTTCATTACGATCGGCAGTATCGTGAATGGACGGATTGTGACGCGTGTGAAGAATCCGAATGCCATGTTGTTTGTCGGTTTCGCGTTGCTCGCGCTGGCGTGCCTCGGCGTAGTGATCGCCACGCGCTCAATGCCGCGACCGCTGTTGATGGTGTTCATGGTGCTGGGCGGAATGGGCCTGGGTTTTGTCATGCCGAACCTGACCGTGTTCGCGCAATTGACTGCGGGAAGGGAGCATCTGGGTATTGCGACGGCGCTGCTGCAGTCGCTGCGCATGATTGGCGGGATGATTGGCACGGCGCTGACGGGTACGCTGATCAGCCATCTGTATGCGAGCGGCGTGCAGCTCTCACTTGAAAAAGCCAACGCCAACCACTGGTTTGGCGACCTGAGCGATCCGCAGATCCTGATCAATCACGACGCGCAAACCACGTTGCTGTCGCAGCTTGCGAGCGCGGGTCATGACGGCGCGATGCTGCTTGAATCGGCACGCGAGTCGCTGGTTGCGGCTATTCACATTGGTCTCGCGGTGGCAGCCATTGTGGCGGTGCTGGCGGTGTGGCAATCGCGTCGCGTACCGCCGGTGCGCTTGAAGGGCGTGAAGGTTGAACCGACGATAGTGGCCGAATGAGCGCGACATCAGAAGCCGGGCACGCGAAGAACGACGCGCAAACGCGCAACACGGAAGCAACTAGCATTAAAGCAGTCAGCCGGGAACCAATCAGCATGGACGAGACGGACCGTATCGCCTTCATACAGCAGTTTGGGCGCACTTATCGAACGTTCATGCAGGCGTTCGAGTCGCAGGTCGGCCATCCAATGCCGCGTTGGCGCATCCTGCTTGCGCTGCACGATCATGCAGGCGAGTTGTCGCAGAAGCGGCTAGTCGAAAGGCTCCGCGTGGATCCGGGCGCGCTCACGCGGCAGTTGAAGACGCTGGAGGCGCTGGGCTGGATTGTGCGTAGTGTCGACCAGCGTGACAACCGGGTATCGAACGTGGTTCTCACCGATGCCGGCCGCGCCGTCACCGAAGCCGGCATGCCGCGCCGCAATGCTTTCCTTCACGAGACTCTGTCGACGCTTCCTGACGACGCCGTCACCGCGCTCTCCGGCGCGTTGCGTGCGCTTGAGCAGCGCATCCAGGAAGTGGCCGCCGGAACCGCCGAATTGAACGGCCCGGGCGAGCTTGGAAGTCCCGTCTCCGACGACGCTTAAGCTTAGAACGACGTTTCGATCACTTCCTTCACGCGATATTTTGTATCGACGACCAGAATCTGGCGCCATTTGTCGAAGGTGAGGCAAGGGTGCGAGATGTCGAAGGCGATCATGTCGCCGACCTTGATGTCGTCGCCCGGTTTGATCCGCAAATACGCATGCTGGTCCATCATGCCGAAGATCTCCCAGCCTTCATCGCTCGCAATGTCGCGAGGCCATTGCGTACCGGGACGGAAGTGGCGAGCGGGTTCGGGCATGCCGGCATCGAACGCGGCATCGCGTTTTCCCAGGCCAATGATCACGCGATCCGGCTCCGGAATGGATTGCACATAGGCCCACAATTGCAGCGCCGGTTTTAACCCTTCGCCCATCTTTTTCGCAATCGGGTTGCGCGCGAAAATCTCGTTCTGCGCTTTCTTGTACACGCCCACGTCGTGCGTCAGGTAACAGCCCGGACGCAGGATCACTTCGATAGCATCGCTGTTCGCTTTCGCGAATTCATCGGCGACAACGTCGTACCACGCCGATCCCGCGCCCGACAAAATGGCCGGCTTGCGCTCGATCTTGCCGTCGTCGACCAGCTTGCGCGTCACGTCCACCGCGTGCTGCAGAAACGCCCGCACCTTCGTTTCGTCCTGCAACACGCCCTCATATATCTCGACGCCGGTTAGCTTCACGGCATCGGGCCAGCGTGCAATGGCTGCCAGCACCGCGTCGCGCTGCGCGTCGTCGCGAATACCCGTTCGGCCGCCCGCCACGCCCAGTTCCAGCAGCACGTTCACGTGCTTGTTCACATCGCTGAAAAACGCGCCGAGCTGGTCGACGTTGTCCGCCGAATCCACCAGGCAATGGAACTCAAAATTGGGATCGGTCAGCAATTCCGCGATCATGCCCATGTTGCGTTTGCCGACCAGCTGATTCGCCATCAGCACACGCTGCACACCGCCGCGATACGCCGCGCGCACCTGATGTGCCGTGGCAAGCGTGATGCCCCACGCGCCGGCGTCCAGTTGGCGGCGGAACAATTGCGGCGCCATGGTCGTCTTGCCGTGCGGCGCGAGTTTTACGCCGTATTCAGCCACGAACGCTTGCATCCACTTCAGGTTGTGCTCGATCCGGTCCGCGTAGAGGACGGCGGCCGGCAGGCTCACGTCCTCGTCGAGCAGATTCCAGTCAAGGCGCGCGGCATCTACCAGATGCACGCTGACGCCCGGCACCATGCCCAGACCCTTGCCAAATGGGTCGATTGTCGCGCTTTGATAGTTTGTAACTTTCATGTGCTGCTACTCCATCGTCCGTTTGTATAGAGTTGAGGGCTTGTTTTGCTGTATCCGATTTAATATCGAGATTGACGCGACAATGGTACAGAAAGTACGATGCCCAAGACATTGTTATTTAGTACCACGCCTGCCGAAAAGGTTTTCATGAACGTGTCATCCGAACCGCCCGCTTTCGATATCGTCGCCCGGATTGCCGAGCGCGCGCCCGAATTGCGTTCGGCGGAACGGAAGGTCGCGGCGCTCATTCTCGACGATTTGACCGGCGCATCGCGCGCCAGCATCGGTGCGCTCGCAAAAAAAGCCGAGGTCAGCATTGCGACCGTGACGCGTTTTGCGAAGGCGGTCGGGTGCCATGACGTCCGCGAGCTTAAATTGCGGCTGGCACAGGCGGCGGCGGTTGGCCAGCGGTTTTTGCGCGGCAGTTCGTATGACGAAACCGATGCCGACGATCCCGCCGATTCCCTCGCCGCCCGTATTTTCGACGATATCCAGACTACGCTCGCCCACAATCGCGGCGCGCTGCGGGCGGCGCCGATTGCCGCTGCCGCCGACGCGCTCGCCGATGCCCGGATGATCTACGTGTTCGGCATGGGCGGAGGCTCGACCGCGTTAGCCGATGAAATGCGCTTTCGTCTGGTTCGGCTGGGGCGCCCGGTGGCGTCGTATCAGGATGGCTTACTGCAGCGGATGGTCGCCGCGACGCTCTCGCGTGAGCACGTGGTGGTGGCGTTATCGGTGACGGGGCAAACGCCGGAGATGGTCGAAAGCTGCCGGATCGCGCGGGAGTATGGCGCGCGGGTGATTGCGCTGACTGCGCCCGCGTCGCCGCTCGCGCAACTGGCCGACTGGCTGATCCCGATCATCGCGAATGAAACCGATTTTATCTACAAGCCGTCGACATCGCGTTACGCCATGTTGATGGCGCTCGACCTGCTTGTGACCGAACTTGCCGTGAAGCAAGGCGATACGAGCCGCGAGCTTTTGCGGCGCATGAAACACGCGCTGGATGCTTATCGTGGTGGCGGCGTCGACGAACGTCAGCCTTTAGGAGATTGAACATGGCATCGGTTGGAGAACACGTCGATACGCTGATCAAAGGCGCACGGGTGATCGACGGAACGGGCGCACCGGCGGTTCAGCGCGACGTGGCCGTGAAATATGGCCGGATCGTCGCGATCGGTGAGCTGAGCGGCTGGACGGCGGAGAACGTCGTGGAGGCGGAAGGGCGGGTGCTGGCGCCGGGTTTTGTCGATGTCCATACGCACGACGATACCCATGTCATTCGCTCGCCGCAGATGCTGCCGAAGATATCGCAGGGCGTGACGACGGTGATTGTCGGCAACTGCGGGATCAGCGCATCGCCGGTGACGTTGAAGGGCGATCCGCCCGATCCGATGAACTTGTTAGGCGAACGGCACGATTTCTCTTATCCGACGTTTGCGGCTTATATCGATGCAGTCAACGAAGCGCGTCCGGCGGTGAACGTGGGCGCGTTGATCGGGCACACGGCGTTGCGGAACAATCATATGGATCGGCTGGATCGCGGGGCGTCGGCTGAGGAAATCGACGGCATGCGCGCGCAGCTGGAAGAAGCGTTGTCGCATGGTGCGCTTGGGTTGAGCAGCGGTCTTGCCTACGGCTCGGCGTTCAGCGCACCGCCGGAAGAAGTGATGGCGCTGGCCGAGCCTTTGGCCAACGCCGGCGCGTTGTACACCACGCACATGCGCACCGAATTCGATGCGATTCTCGACGCAATGAACGAGGCGTATCAAGTCGGCAAGCATGCACGCGTTCCCGTCGTGATCTCGCATTTGAAGTGCGCGGGGCCATCGAACTGGGGGCGTAGCACGGAGGTTTTGAAGTCGCTTGAAAACACACGCGAGGGTCAGCCGGTTGGATGCGATTGTTATCCGTACAACCGGAGTTCATCGACGCTCGATTTGAAGCAGGTGACCGGCGATATCGACATCACGATCACGTGGTCGGAACCGCATCCGGAGATGGCGGGGAAGTTGATTTCCGAGGTTGCCGCCGAATGGAACGTGACGCAGCAGGAGGCGGGCAAGCGCTTGCAGCCGGCGGGCGCGGTTTATCACAACATGTCGGAAGACGATGTCCGGCGGATTCTGTCGCATCCGGCAACCATGGTCGGCTCCGATGGTTTGCCGAATGATCCGCTGCCGCATCCACGTTTGTGGGGCGCGTTTCCGCGAGTGCTGGGGCATTACGCGCGGGATACGTCGCTGATCGCGCTTGAGGAAGCGGTGCGCAAGATGACGGGGTTATCGGCGCGGCGGTTTGGGTTGTCGGAGCGCGGTCAGATTCAAGTGGGATATCACGCAGATCTCGTTCTCTTCGACGCCGACAAGGTCCGCGATAAAGCTACGTTCGCCGAGCCTCGGCAGGAGGCGGATGGTATCGATGCGGTTTGGGTAAATGGCGTGCTTTCTTATTTCGACGGCGCTGTGACCGGATTAAGAGCGGGACATTTTGTGGCGCGCGGCGAGGGTTCCAGACTCGATGCGCATGGGCACTTTTGATTAACGTTGAGGATGTGCAATGAAACGATATGGCGTGGAAGGCGGTAAAGGACAAGGCGGCGCGGTAATGCCGTTTTCGCGGGCTGTGGAAGCGGACGGATGGCTTTTTGTTTCGGGTCAAACGCCGATGGAAAACGGCGAAGTCATTGAAGGCGGGATCGTTGCCCAATCGCATAAGGCTATCCAGAATGTTTTCGCGATTTTGAAAGAAGCCGGATATGGCGCGGAGCATGTCGTGCGTTGCGGCGTTTGGCTCGATGATCCGCGGGATTTTGCATCGTTCAACAAGGTGTTCAAGGAATACTTTGGCGAACATCCGCCGGCACGCGCTTGCGTGGTTTCATCGATGGTGATCGATTGCAAGGTTGAAGTGGATTGCGTGGCTTATAAGAAGGCCTGAGGGATGCTTTATTCGCGCCGGGGAAGCTTATGCCAGCCGGCGCGAATGCCCCTATTGTCGCGCTAGTCTCGCATTATCCGGCAACGGCAAATTGAAGTTTGTCCTGAACGGGTTGATATCCAAACCGCCGCGCCTCGTATAGCGCGCATAAATGGCCAACCGTTCAGGCTTGCACTCCCGCATCACGTCGAGAAATATCTGTTCGACGCATTGCTCATGAAACCCGGTATGTTCCCGATAAGAAATGATGTATCGCAGCAATCCGGCATGATCGATTGGCGCACCAACATAACGAATCTGCACGCTGCCCCAATCCGGTTGCCCAGTCACCGGACAATTCGATTTCAGAAGATTGGAAAACAGCGTTTCATCCACCGGCGATTCGCCAAAAGACGCCCGTAATAGCGATGGATCCGGTGAATAAACTTCAGCATCCAGATCCAGCCGATCCAGCGATAACCCCTCAAACTCCTCCATCTTCAGCTTCACGCCAAACTCATAAGGCGCGACAAGCTGCACGGAAACATTCGCCCCGCACACCGCGGAAACGTCCTTGCGAATGGCCGCTCGAACATCATCGATAGAATCAAACGCGGTCTGCGAGAAAGATCCCAGATACAGCTTGAACGACTTCGACTCGACAATATTGGGCGAATCCGCTGGCACGATAAAAGTCGCCACCGCGATCTGCGGTTTGCCCTTCTTGTTCAGCCACGAGAGCTCGTAGCCATTCCAGATATCGGTGCCGAAGAACGGCAACGCGCCGGTGAGTCCGAGTGCGTCGCGCCCCGGCCTTCTATCGATGGGAAAGAGCAGCGCCGGATCGTACCGTTCGGTGTACTGGACCGGCTTGCCAAGAGGAGAGTGTTCGGGCGTATTCATGATGAGGCGTTCGATATGCCACTCGGAACATGCCCCGTCGCTGTCACAACGCGAGCCGATTCAATATGGCCAATTTGGTCGTCGAAGAAAAAGTCGGGTTCGAACTTGCCCAGGAACGGGCCTTTGTTCAATCCACCGAGGAACATCGCTTCGTCGATTTCGATGTTCCAGGCCATCAACGTCCGGATCGCCCGCTCGTGCGCGGGCGCCGATCGCGCCGTGACAAGCGCCGTGCGAATCCGCATCCGCGATGTGGCATGGCTAAGTTTTTGCAGCTTGTGAAGTGCTTCCAGCAACGGTTTCAACGGCCCGTTCGCCAACGCCAGATCCTTCTTGCCGACTTCATGCTCCACAAACGCCGGCAAGCCCTGCGCCTGGAACACCCGCTCGGCTTCGTCGGAGAAAAGCACGGCATCGCCGTCGAAAGCGATTCGAATTTCGTCAGGATACCGGCTCGCGGCAAGCGGCGCTCGCGGCACGACCGTCGCGGCGGGAAAGCCGGCGGCGAGGGCATCGCGGACATCGGCTGAATTCGCCGACAAGAATAACGACGCGCGAAACGGTTCCAGGTAGCCAAACGGTGACCGGCCACGCGTGAACACCCCGCGTTCGATCACCAGCCCATGCTCCTTGCACGAACTGAACGCGCGCAGACCGCTGATAGGATCGCTGCGCGACAGGATCACGACTTCCACGCGGCGTTCGCCGTCCACGTTCAACGCGAGCAACTTCTCGATCAACGAGAACGCAATGCCGGGTTTAGCCGGAACATGAAGCCGCGAGCGCTGCAGCGCCTCGTATTCGCGCGAGTCGCCGGCTTCGTAGACTTCGTTTTCTTCTTCGAAATCAAACAGCGCGCGCGATGAAATCGCGACCACCAGCTTGTCGTCCAGCGTGAAGGCCATGCGGCGTCAGGCCAGGAATAGCTTGTAGACGGGGTTCGCACCTTCGTCCCACCACGGATAACCCAAGGTCGCGAGGAATTGCCCGAAGGCCGCGTTGTCCGATGCCGGGACCTGGACGCCAACGAGAATTGAGCTGGTGTCCGCGCCCTGGTTCCGGTAATGGAACAGGCTGATATTCCAGTTTGGCGCCATCGACGAAAGGAATTTCATCAGCGCGCCCGGACGCTCGGGGAATTCGAAGCGCAGCAGGCGTTCGTCTTGCGCGAGCGGCGAATGGCCGCCGACCATGTAACGAATATGTTGCTTCGAGAGTTCGTCGTGGCTGAGATCGACCGTAGCAAATCCATGTTCGATAAACGCATTCGCCATCTGCACCGCTTCGCCGCGCGTCTTGATCTGCACACCGACGAAGATATGGGCGGCGTGGGCATCGGCTATCCGGTAGTTGAATTCGGTCACGCTGCGTGTGCCGACCAGTTCGCAGAAGCGCTTGAAACTGCCGCGTTCTTCCGGAATGGTCACCGCGAACACCGCTTCGCGCGCTTCACCCACTTCTGCCCGTTCGGCCACAAAACGCATGCGGTCGAAGTTCATGTTCGCGCCGGACGTCACGGCGACCAGCGTCTTTGCTTCGAGCCCGTCGCGCTCGGCGTAGAGTTTTGCACCCGCAACCGCCAGCGCGCCCGACGGTTCCAGCACGCTGCGCGTGTCCTGGAAAACGTCCTTGATTGCGGCGCAGAGGGCGTCGGTATCTACCGTAATGACTTCGTCGAGCAACTCGCGGCACAGCCGGAATGTCTCCTCGCCGACGAGTTTTACCGCCGTGCCGTCGGCAAAGAGACCGACTTCAGCCAGCGTGACGCGCTCGCCTGCCTCGATGGATTGCTTCATCGCGCACGAATCGATGGCTTGCACGCCAATCACGCGAATCTCCGGGCGCACGGCCTTGACGTACGCTGCAACGCCTGCCGCGAGCCCGCCGCCGCCGATAGGAACAAAAATGGCGTGGATCGGGCCTTGATGCTGGCGCAGGATTTCCATCGCGACGGTGCCCTGGCCGGCGATCACATCGGGGTCATCGAAAGGATGAACGAAGGTCAGGCCGCGCTGTCCCTGCAACTTGACGGCGTGGCCGTACGCGTCGCTATAGGATTCGCCGTGCTGGACGATCTCCACGGTCGGGCCGCCGAACGCACGCATGGCGTCGATCTTGACCTGGGGCGTGGTGACCGGCACGACAATGACGGCCTTGCAGCCAAGCCGCGTGGCCGAATAAGCGACGCCTTGCGCATGATTTCCCGCCGATGCCGTGATCACGCCGCGTGCCAGCACGTCAGCGGAAAGCTGCACCATCTTGTTGTACGCGCCGCGAATCTTGAACGAGAAAACCGGCTGGTTGTCTTCGCGTTTCAGGTAGACCGAGTTGTGCAGCCGCGCGGACAAATTGCGGGCGGGTTCGAGCTCGCTTTCGCGGGCGACGTCGTAGACGCGCGCGGTCAGGACTTTCTTGAGGTAATCGGGGTGTGTCATTCCGGAGCCGTTCGCGCGGCTGTGCGCGCCATTTTTGAGAGCGAAAGCATCAATAATAGCGCAGGGGGGTCGGTGGAACGGGTTTCCGGCGTTCGACGGCTGCTGGTACGCCGGAACGGGCAATCGGCCATCGGTCCCAACTGCCCACAAGAAATCCGGCGCCGCGCTCCGGCCCCAATGCCCGCGAAATCCCCAACCCGCCGGCGAAAAAACCATCAAAAATGCGTCGAAATTTGGCAGGCATAAAGCCCTTCAACCCGCTACCGCCTGCGAACGGCAAACATCCTGATGAGTTAGAATTCCTTTTTCGATACAGGATCGGAAGATGCAACGGCAGTCCCGGACCGGCTTTTTGACGCATGTTCCCCGCGACGCTCTACGCGAGTGCTGCGCGCTCTGCTGCGCTACCCACGCGGCTTCGGAACGACATGCGCGTCATCAGCGATCGTGGCGCTGATTCCGGCCTCTCGAAGGTTTTGCATCGCTCGCCACCCTCTGTCACTTCCTGCCGGCGAGCACCTTCACAAAAAGTATCACTCGAAAATCTGCGCCTCCCCGCGCAAAGCCGGCTATAGCGCTGCTCGTGATCTCATTGTCAGCGTAAGCGCCGGCTCACCGAACTGTCGAATATGAACGCACCCCAAGCCTTCGATCCGAACGGCGCCGCGCATGCCGTGGCCCTGGATACCGAGCCGCGCCTGCGCGAAATTCCCTATAACTACACCTCGTTTTCCGATCGCGAAATCGTCATTCGCCTGCTCGGCGAGGAAGCTTGGGCAGCGCTGGCCATTCTGCGCAGCGAGCGCCGCACGGGCCGCTCGGCTCGGATGCTCTATGAAGTCCTCGGCGATATCTGGGTCGTGCGCCGTAATCCGTATCTGCAAGACGATCTGCTCGATAACCCCAAACGCCGCGCATTGCTGATCGAAGCGTTGAATCACCGTCTGGGCGATATCGAAAAGCGCCGCAAAGCGGATCTTTCGCAACATCAGGACGATGCCGGCCGGGATCGCGCGGCGCGGGTGGAATTGCTGATCAGCGCCGCTTGCCGCGCGGTCGAAGATTTCAAGAAAGAGTTCGAGCAAACCTACGATCTGCGCAAGAAGGCATCGAAGGTCTTGGGAAAGGTCACTGAAAAAGACAACATCAAGTTCGATGGCCTGTCGCGCGTCTCCCACGTGACCGATGCAACGGACTGGCGCGTCGAATACCCGTTCGTCGTCTTGACGCCGGATACCGAAGCGGAAATTGCCGGGATGATCAAGGCGTGCTTCGAACTCGGGCTGACCGTGATTCCGCGCGGAGGCGGCACGGGATATACCGGCGGCGCAATTCCGTTGACGCCGTTCGCGGCCGTTATCAACACCGAAAAGCTCGAACAGCTTGGACCCGTCGAAATGACGGATCTGCCGGGCGTCGACCATAAAGTCGCGACCATTTTTTCGGGCGCGGGCGTGGTTACGCGGCGGGTGACCGAAGCCGCCGAACACGCTGGTTTCGTGTTCGCGGTTGACCCAACGTCGCTGGATGCATCGTGTGTCGGCGGCAATGTCGCGATGAACGCCGGGGGCAAAAAGGCCGTGCTGTGGGGCACTGCGCTCGACAATCTGGCCTGGTGGCGCATGGTCGATCCGCAGGGCGACTGGCTCGAAGTCACGCGCCTGGATCACAACTGCGGCAAGATTCACGACATCCCCGTGGCGCGTTTCCGGCTCGACTGGTTCGACGGATCGCGTGCGCCGGGCGAGAAATTGCTGCGCACTGAATCGCTCGATATTGCCGGCAGCAAGTTCCGCAAGGAAGGGCTTGGCAAGGACGTGACGGATAAATTCCTGTCGGGTCTGCCGGGCGTACAGAAGGAAGGGTGCGACGGGCTGATTACATCGGCGCGATGGATCCTGCACAAGATGCCCGCGCATACGCGCACCGTCTGCCTCGAGTTTTTCGGCCAGGCGCGCGATGCCATTCCGAGCATCGTGGAAATCAAGGATTACTTGTTCGAGACATCGAAGCAGGGCGGCGCGATTCTCGCCGGTCTTGAGCATCTCGATGAACGCTATCTGCGCGCGGTCGGTTACGCGACCAAGAGCAAGCGCAACGCGTTTCCGAAGATGGTGCTGATTGGCGATATCGTCGGTAACGATCCAGATGCCGTGGCTCAAGCGACGTCCGAAGTCGTCCGCATGGCGAACGGCAAGAGCGGCGAAGGGTTTGTCGCGGTGAACGCCGAAGCGCGCAAACGCTTCTGGCTCGATCGCTCGCGCACGGCTGCTATCGCCAAGCATACGAACGCGTTCAAGATCAACGAAGACGTCGTGATCCCGCTGAACCGTATGGGCGAGTACACCGATGGGATCGAGCGGATCAATATCGAGTTGTCGATCAAGAACAAGCTGAAACTTGTCGATGCGCTCGAAACGTTCTTCAAGACGGGCAAGCTGCCGCTCGGAAAGAGCGATGACGCCAACGAGATTCCCAGCGCCGAATTGCTCGAAGATCGTGTGCAGCATGCGCTTGAGCTGCTTCAAAAAGTGCGCGAGCGCTGGACGTTCATCGGTGAAAAGCTGGATCTGCCGTTGCGGGAAGCGCAGCACTACATGGTTCAGCTTGGCTACGAAGGACTGGCCGAGAAGATGGCGGATCGCGTGGATTCGCAGCCGGGCGTACGTGTGTTCGACGTCGCGCAAGACCGCATGATCCGCATCTCCTGGAAGCAGGAAATCCGCGCCGAATTGCGGCACATTTTCAGTGGCGGCGAGTTCAAGCCGATCCTCGAAGAAGCGCAGAACATTCACAAAGCAGTGCTGCGTGGCCGCGTGTTTGTCGCGCTGCACATGCACGCGGGCGACGGCAACGTCCACACGAACCTCCCGGTCAACTCCGACAACTACGAGATGCTGCAGGACGCGCACGTCGCGGTCGCACGCATCATGAAGCTGGCGCGCGATCTGGACGGCGTGATTTCGGGCGAACACGGGATCGGCATCACGAAGCTCGAATTCCTGACCGAAGACGAGATCTCGGAATTTCGCGAGTACAAACAACGCGTTGATCCGGAGGGCCGTTTCAACGCGGGCAAGCTGCTCGCGGGCGCCGATCTGCGCAACGCCTACACGCCGAGCTTCGGCTTGATGGGTTATGAATCGCTGATCATGCAGCAGTCGGATATTGGCGCGATCGCGGATTCCATTAAGGACTGTCTGCGATGCGGCAAGTGCAAGCCGGTCTGCGCAACGCATGTGCCGCGCGCCAATCTGCTGTACAGCCCGCGTAACAAGATTCTCGCGACATCGCTGCTGGTCGAAGCGTTCTTGTACGAAGAGCAGACACGGCGTGGAGTATCCATCAAGCATTGGGACGAATTCAACGACGTCGCTGACCACTGCACCGTCTGTCACAAGTGTTTGACGCCGTGCCCGGTGAAGATCGATTTCGGCGATGTCACCATGAACATGCGCAACCTGCTGCGCAAGATGGGCAAGAAGAAGTTCAACGCGGGCAATGCGGCCGGCATGTTCTTCCTCAACGCGACGAATCCGCAGACCATCAACCTGGCCCGCACGGCGATGATGGGCGTCGGCTACAAGGCGCAGCGGCTGGGCAATGAAGTGCTGAAGAAATTTGCGAAGAAGCAGACGGCGAAACCACCGGCAACGGTCGGCAAGCCGCCGGTGACGCAGCAAGTCATTCACTTCATGAACAAGAAGATGCCGGGTAACTTGCCGAAGAAGACGGCGCGGGCGTTGCTCGACATTGAGGACAACAAGATTGTCCCGATTATCCGTAATCCGAAGACGACGACATCGGATACGGAAGCCGTCTTCTACTTCCCGGGCTGCGGCTCGGAGCGCCTGTTCTCGCAAGTCGGCCTCGCCACGCAAGCCATGTTGTGGGAAGCCGGCGTGCAGACGGTGTTGCCGCCGGGTTACCTGTGCTGCGGTTATCCGCAACGCGGCGCCGGGCAATTCGATAAAGCCGAGAAGATCGTCACCGATAACCGCGTGCTATTCCATCGCGTGGCCAATACGCTGAACTATCTGGATATCAAGACGGTGGTGGTGTCGTGCGGAACTTGCTACGACCAACTGGCCGGATACGAGTTCGAGAAGATTTTCCCGGGCTGCCGGATTATCGATATCCACGAATTCCTGCTGGAAAAAAACATCAGGCTGGAAGGCGTGACCGGGACGCGTTACATGTATCACGACCCTTGCCATTCACCGATCAAAACAATGGACCCGATCAAGCTCGTGAATGAAATCATGGGTTCGGCGAACGACGGGTACAAGATCGAGAAGAATGACCGATGCTGCGGCGAATCAGGCACGCTCGCCGTCACGCGTCCGGACATTTCGACGCAAGTCCGATTCCGCAAGGAAGAGGAAATCCGCAAGGGCGCGGCGAAGTTGCGCGACATTCCGCTGGTGGGCGAGGCGGGCTCGAACGCGGTGAATATGGCGAACGCGTCGGCGGGAACGGCGGGTGCTGCACCAGGTTCGGTGCTAAAAGCAGGTGATGGCGCTCAATCCGCCGGAACCGACGTCAAGATTCTCACGAGCTGCCCGTCCTGCCTGCAGGGTTTGTCGCGCTATAACGAGGACGCGAACATCGAAGCGGACTATATCGTCGTGGAAATCGCCCGCAAGGTGCTCGGCGCGAGCTGGATGGAAGATTACGTGGCGCGCGCTAACGATGGCGGTATCGAGCGCGTGCTGGTGTAATAGCGGAATCGGGGCTTGTTTCGCTAGAGGAAAATGATGGACTGTGTTTTTTGCCGTGAAGACGGCGGAGAGGTCTTGTGGTCGGACGACGCGGTGCGCGTCGTCCTCGCCGACGAGCCCGAGTGGCCGGGCTTTTGCCGCGTGATCTGGCATGCGCACGTGGCGGAAATGTCCGATCTCGACAACGCCGCGCGCCTCAAGTTGATGACGGCGGTGAACGGGGTGGAGCGCGCGATCCGTCGAATCCTCGCGCCGGCGAAGGTCAATCTCGCCAGTCTCGGCAATCAGGTCCCTCACGTTCACTGGCACGTCATCCCGCGCCACTCCAACGATTCCCGTTTTCCGCTGCCCATCTGGGCGCCGCGCCAGCGCACGGTGTCGCAGGCGCTGCTGTCGAATCGCCGGGCGCAGGCCACCTTGCTGCGCGAAGCAGTACGCGCCGAGATGGCGCTGGCGTTCGGTTGAGACGCTGAAGCTGAACCTTCCAGCCAGGCCGCCCGGGCTAATGACACTCTGATAAAGGCTCACTATGAGCGGACTGACCAAACAAACGCCGATTCCGACGGGCATTGTCGTGCATTCGAAAACGCGCGCGCTCGAACTGCAATACGGTAACGATCAGACGTATCGGATACCGTTTGAGCTATTGCGCGTATATTCGCCGTCGGCGGAGGTCCAAGGTCACGGTCCCGGACAAGAAACGCTGCAAACGGGCAAGCGGGACGTGCTGATCAACGCCATCGAGCCGGTCGGCCACTACGCATTGCAACTCGTTTTCTCCGATGGCCACAATACCGGCCTGTATTCCTGGGACATCCTGCATGACCTCGCGGTCCGCCAGGATGAACTCTGGGCCGACTATCTCGCCAAACTGGAAGCGGCGGGCATTGACCGCGATACGCCAATGACGCCAAAAGCGTCCGGTGGACATCGCCACTAACCGGCTTTTACCTCGCAGCGACAATTTGCCACTGCCATCGGCCGACAGCCCGTATCAGGGCGCAGCCAACAACACGAACAAGATGAGGACGAACGCGATGAGCAAGACCCACTTCGGTTTTGAAACGGTCGACGAACAGGAAAAAGCGAAGAAGGTGGCGAGCGTTTTCGATTCGGTCGCGAGCAATTACGACTTGATGAACGACCTGATGTCGGGCGGGCTGCATCGCGCGTGGAAGTTTTTCGCGATCGGCCAGGCGAAGGTTCGTCCAGGCTACAAAGTGCTCGACCTGGCAGGCGGGACGGGCGATCTCGCGAAAGCGTTCGCGAAACAGGCGGGCGAAAAAGGCGAGGTCTGGCACACGGATATCAATGAATCGATGCTGCGCGTCGGCCGTGATCGCCTGATTGACCGGGGTGTGATCACACCAACCCTGATCTGCGATGCCGAGAAGATTCCGTTCCCCGACAATTATTTCGATGTCATTACAGTTGCCTTTGGGATTCGTAATATGACGCACAAAGATGGTGCGTTGGCCGAAATGTATCGGGTATTGAAGCCGGGCGGCCGGGTACTGGTTCTGGAGTTCTCGAAGGTATGGGAGCCGTTAAAGAAAGCGTACGATCTCTACAGTTTCAAGTTTTTGCCGTGGCTTGGCGACAAATTCGCGAAAGATGCGGATAGCTATCGCTATCTCGCAGAGTCGATCCGGATGCACCCGGATCAAGAAACTTTAAAAGAAATGATGGAACGCGCGGGATTGGATCGAGTCGAATATTACAATTTGTCAGGTGGCGTGGTAGCGTTGCACGTCGGGACAAAATTTTAGTGTTCCACTTTTATAAGGATTCGAAATGTCCGATACGCGCTTACCCCAAACTCGGGGTTTCCTGAAGTCGTTATTCAGGAAAGCCGGGGTCGTCGCGCTGGCTGGCGTGATCATGGCCGGTGCTTTGATTGCTGAAGATGCGGAGGCACGCCGCATGGGTGGCGGCCGCAGCATGGGCCGTCAGTCAACGAGTGCCGCTCAGCAGAATCAAGCGACGCCGCCGTCGCAGTCCATGCAGCCAGGTCAGGCCGCTAACGCACAGCGTGCGGCACCTGCAGCAGCGCCCGCTGCTGCGGCCGCGCAACCTGCGCGTAACCGCTGGATGGGCCCGCTCGCCGGTCTCGCCGCCGGCCTTGGCATTGCGGCGTTGCTGTCGCACTTCGGTCTTGGCGGCGCGTTCGCTGGCGCAATGGCCAACATGATCATGATCGCGTTGATCGTAATGGCCGCTGTCATGGTGTTCCGCTTCATCATGAACCGCAGGAAAAACGCCAATACGCCAGCGTATGCAACTGGCGGCGGCGCGGGTTCACCGTTTGGCGGATCGGCACGTACCGGGTTTAACTCGCAAGAACCCAGCTATGTACCGCCGTCGGCGTCGGGTGGTTTTGGTCCGTCCGCGGCTGCGCTGAACAGCGCGAACACGATCGAGGCCGCACCGCAGATCGACGTGCCCGCAGGTTTCGACAGCGAAGCGTTCGTGCGAAACGCGAAAGTTTATTTCGTGCGCTTGCAGGACGCGTGGGATCGCGGCAATTCCAACGATATCCGCGAATTCACCACGCCGGAAATGTTCGCGGAAGTGAAGCTGGATATCGATGCACGGGGCACGCAGCCGAACCGTACCGACGTCGTGCAACTCAACGCCGACATCCTGGGCGTCGAGGAACGCGGCACGGAAAGCCTTGCCAGCGTGCGTTTCCACGGTTTGATTCGTGAAACGGAAGGCGCTGCCGCCGAGCCGTTTATCGAGATCTGGAACTTGTCGAAGCAGAAGTACGGCAACGAAGGCTGGTTGCTGGCCGGGATCCAGCAGGTCAGTTAATTGATCAGCGCGACAGGCTGAAAAAGCCGGTCGTCCCGGCGTTGATAGGCAGGCCTTATGGCTAACGTGATGTTGGCGGTGCTGTGGGGCAAACGACAACGCCAGTTGCAAAGGTAGAATAGAAACCCGCGCGAGTGACCGCTTGCGCGGGTTTTTTCATCTCAGAGCCGATGACGCACGCAGACGAATTTGCCCAACCCGCCGCACCTTCAGCCACTCAGGCCGCAGCCAGAACCGCATCGAAAGCATTCGCGGCGGCTGTGAACCACGTGCTCGCGCGCGAATCCTGGGCCCGCGAGCGGCTTACGCCTTACGCCGGCAAGACCGCGCGGCTGGCGCTCTCGCCGTTCTCGCTGTTGCTGATGGTGCAGCCTGACGGGCTGATTGCCGCCGTCGACGAAACCGAAGCACGCACATTCGACGTCACGCTGTCAGTCCCCGCGGACGCCGTTCCGGCGTTCCTGCAAGGCGGCCAGGCCGCTGCGATGAAACACGTCCGCATAGAGGGCGACGCGGAGTTCGCGACCACGATCGCAAAACTGGCCGAACATCTGCGATGGGAGCCCGAGGAAGATCTGGCGCGCGTCATTGGCGACGGTCCCGCTCACCGCATTGGCTCGACCGTGCGCAAGGTGGGTGAACAAGCCCGCCGCTCAGGACGCAATCTGGTTGAATCGGTGGCCGAATACCTGCTCGACGAACAACCTCAACTCGTGCGCCGCAGCGCTCTCGACACGTTCAATGCCGAACTGTCAGTAGCCCGGGACGCGCTCGCGCGCGTCGAAAAACGCATCGAGCGACTTGAACAAAAAGCCGAAGCCCGAGGCGCGTCAGCGTCCGGCGCCGCGTCAGCGCGCGGCACGAGCAAGTAACGGGCTGAACCATGCGTCTTCTGCGTTTCCTCAAGATTTTTTTCACCGTAGTGCGATTCGGGCTCGACGAGCTGGTGATGAGCGGCATTCAGGACCGGCGCGTCCGTTTGCTGATGCGCGTCACCACGTTCGGCCGCAAGTTCGACGTCCCACGCGGGGTGCGGTTGCGTCTCGCGCTCGAAAGCCTTGGGCCTATCTTCGTGAAGTTTGGGCAGGTGCTGTCAACGCGCCGCGATTTGCTCCCTGTCGACATAGCCAACGAACTCGCCAAGCTTCAGGATCAAGTGCCGCCGTTCGACTCGGATGTCGCTATCGGCCTTGTGGAGAAGGCGCTGGGCTCGCCCATTGACGTCCTGTTCGACGACTTTGAGCGTGTGCCGGTGGCGAGTGCATCGATTGCGCAGGTGCATTTCGCCAAGATCAAGACCGGCGCCCACGGGGGCAAGGCAGTAGCGGTGAAGGTATTGCGGCCGAACATGCTGCCGGTGATCGATTCGGATCTGGCGTTGCTGCGCGACATTGCATACTGGACCGAACGGCTGTGGGCGGACGGCAAGCGGCTGAAGCCACGCGAAGTGGTCGCAGAGTTCGATAAATACCTCCACGACGAACTCGACCTCATGCGCGAGGCTGCGAACGGCAGCCAGTTGCGGCGCAATTTCGCGGGCCTCGATTTGCTGATGGTGCCCGAGATGTACTGGGACTATTCGGCGCCTACCGTGCTGGTGATGGAGCGCATGGTCGGCGTGCCGATCAGCCAGGTGGAAGTGCTGCGAGCGGCGGGCGTGGATATCCCGAAACTGGCGCAAGAAGGCGTCGAGATATTCTTTACGCAAGTATTCCGCGACGGCTTTTTCCACGCTGACATGCATCCGGGCAACATCCAGGTGAGTCTCGCGGAGGAGACGTTCGGGCGGTATATCGCGCTGGATTTCGGGATTGTCGGCGCGCTGTCCGACTTCGATAAAAACTATCTGGCGCAGAATTTCCTGGCGTTCTTCAAGCGCGACTATCACCGTGTGGCCACGCTGCATCTGGAGTCGGGCTGGGTGCCGCCGAGCACGCGCGTCGAAGAGTTGGAAAGCGCTATCCGCGCCGTCTGCGAACCGTACTTCGACCGGGCGTTAAAAGATATTTCGCTGGGCCAGGTGCTGATGCGGCTCTTTTCCACCTCGCGGCGTTTCAACGTCGAGATTCAGCCGCAACTCGTGCTGCTGCAGAAAACGATGCTGAACGTGGAGGGGCTCGGTCGATCACTCGATCCCGAACTCGATCTGTGGAAGACGGCCAAGCCGTATCTCGAACGCTGGATGAATGAGCAGGTCGGTTGGCGCGGCTGGTACGAAAGGCTAAAACTGGAAGCGCCGCAGTGGAGCAAGACGCTGCCGCAGTTGCCGCGCCTGATCCATCAGGTGCTGGCTGACCATCATGACCAGCCCGGCGGCGGCAATGACGAGCTCATGCGCATGATCCTGATCGAGCAGAAACGTACGAATCGTTTGCTGCAAGCCTTGTTGATCTTCGGGCTTGCGGTAGGCGCGGGCGCGGTCATTGTCCAGTTCTGGCAGGTGTTTGCATACGGAGGGTGAGTGCGCCATGATCGACACCAGCAAGCCGGCTTCTCCTCCCAGCTTCCAGGCTCGCGACCCGAACTCCCCCGAGTTCTGGAACGAGCGCTTCGACCAGCGTTTTACACCCTGGGATCAGGCCGGCGCGCCTGACGCGTTCAGGGCGTTTGCCCTCGCGCATCGGAACACGTTGGCGAACGTCCTCATTCCCGGCTGCGGCAGCGCGTACGAAGCACTATGGCTGGCGCGAGAAAACTGGCCGGTCAGGGCTATCGATTTCTCTCCGAGCGCCGTTGCAGCCGCGCGTGAGCAATTGGGCGAACACGCGGGCGTGGTTGAGCAAGCCGATTTCTTCGCGTACCAGCCGCCGTTTGAAACGAGTTGGATCTATGAGCGCGCGTTCCTGTGCGCCTTGCCGCGCGACCGGTGGCAGGGCTATGCAGTTCGGATGGCCGAACTGCTGCAGCCCGGCGCGATGCTGGCGGGTTTCTATTTCCTCGGCAATACCCCCAAGGGCCCACCGTTCGGCATCGAGCGCGATGCGCTCGATGCGTTGCTGACACCGTACTTCGAACTCGTGGAGGAGCACGAAGTGACCGGTTCCATCGACGTCTTCGCAGGACGCGAACGCTGGCTTACCTGGCGTCGGCGTGGACCGAAAGCTTAGTCCGGCGTCTGAATCCGCCTGCGCTTGCATAGCCTGCGTTTCGACAAAAGAAACCTGCGCAAACTGGCCGCGTCCCCTTGAAACCAAGGCCTGCCAGCCCAAAATTAAGGGTTAGCCGATGGTTTGAGGCTATAATTCAAGGCTTTGCAAGCGCCGAAACGTTAATCGTAGGAAGAGTGACATGCCGATCTACGCGTACCGCTGCGAGTCCTGCGGCTTCGAAAAAGACGCGCTCCAGAAAATGAGCGACGCACCGCTCACGCACTGTCCGCAGTGCGGGAAAGACACATTCGTCAAACAGGTCACGGCCGCGGGCTTTCAGTTGAAGGGCTCAGGCTGGTACGTGACCGATTTCCGCGGTGGCAACAACGGCGCCCCTGCTGCCAAGAAAGAAGACGGCAGCAAGAAGGACGAAGGCGCCAAAGCCGAAACGAAGAGCGAAGGCGCATCGGATTCCGGCAGTTCGAGTAAAGATTCGGGCAATCAGTCGTCGAAGACCGATTCCTCCGCTGCAAGCACGCCAGCGGCAGACAGCTCGAAGTCGAGCGGTACGTCGTCGGCAGCGGCGTCATCGAGCAAACCGGCTTCGCCTGCATCGAATTGACGCTCGTCGTTGGGGTGAAGCGCGAAGCCTGCAATGCAGTCGTGCTCAGCCCGTGCCGCAAGCGCGCCCAGTTGCACGATCTGCTCGATCTGTCCGATCGCACGCAAGAAGATGACCGCCCGAAGCCGTGAATGTGCGCTGGGCGGCAAACCAGCCAAACCGTTGAAGCTCGAACGGGGTGGCCTTCCGGCTGTGTAAATGACGACCAAAAAGACTACGTTGAAATCCGTGTTTGCGACCGGCCTGCTGGTGCTGGTTCCGCTCGCCATCACGCTGTGGGTGATCGGGCTCGTGATCGGGACCATGGACCAGACGCTCCTGCTGTTGCCGGAATCCTGGCAACCCGAGCGGGTCTTCGGCTTTCACCTGCCGGGCCTCGGCGCTGTGCTGACGCTCGCTTTCATTTTCGTCGTGGGCTTGCTCACGCAGAACTTCGTCGGCCAGAAGCTGGTCGAGTGGTGGAATGTGATCGTGCGTCACATTCCCGTGGTCGGGCCGCTGTATACCAGCGTCAAACAAGTATCGGACACGTTGCTCTCCAGCAGCGGCAACGCGTTTCGCAAGGCACTGCTGATCCGTTACCCGCATTCGGGGTCCTACACCATCGGTTTCCTGACGGGCGTTCCCGGCGGCGACGTGGTCAATCACCTGACTGAAGAACATGTGAGCGTCTACGTGCCGACCACGCCGAATCCCACCTCGGGTTTCTTCCTGATGGTGCCGAAAAGCGAAGTCATCGAGCTCGACATGTCCGTCGATGCTGCGTTGAAGTACATCGTATCTATGGGAGTAGTCGCGCCGTCCATGCCGCAAGCGCAGGCCGCGCCGCGTCGCCCCGTCGATCCGCCGCTGTAATGCCGGCGCGCTGCGAACAACGCTTTGAGCTTGTGCGCGCGCACCGTTGATCAATGAATAACGAAAGACACAACATCATGTCGATGAGATCCGAATACTGCGGTCTGGTGACCGAAGCCCTGCTGGGCCAAAGCGTTTCGCTGTGCGGCTGGGTTCATCGCCGGCGAGATCATGGCGGCGTTATTTTTATCGATTTGCGTGATCGCGAGGGCCTGGTCCAGGTCGTTTGCGATCCCGATCGCGCTGAGATGTTCAAGATTGCCGAAGGGGTGCGCGGCGAGTTTTGCGTGCAGGTGAAAGGCGTCGTGCGCGCCCGTCCGGAAGGCACGGCGAACGCCGGTCTGACGAGCGGCAAGATAGAAGTGCTGTGCCACGAGCTGAATGTGCTGAACCCGTCGGTGACGCCTCCGTTCCAGCTCGACGACGACAACCTCTCCGAAACCACGCGCCTCACGCATCGTGTGCTCGACCTGCGCCGTCCGCAAATGCAGCAGAACCTGCGTTTGCGTTATCGCGTGGCGATTGAAGTGCGCAAGTATCTGGATGCGCAGGGTTTTATCGATATTGAAACGCCGATGCTCACCAAGAGCACGCCGGAAGGTGCGCGCGATTACCTCGTGCCGTCGCGTACGAACCCGGGTCAGTTTTTCGCGCTGCCGCAGTCGCCGCAATTGTTCAAGCAATTGCTGATGGTGGCGAACTTCGATCGTTACTACCAGATCGTGAAATGTTTCCGCGACGAAGATCTGCGCGCGGATCGTCAGCCGGAATTCACGCAGATCGACTGTGAGACGTCGTTCTTGACGGAACAGGAAATTCGCGATCTGTTCGAAGCGATGATCCGTCACGTCTTCAAAGAGACCATCAACGTCTCGCTGGACGAAAAATTCCCGGTCATGCTGTATTCCGAAGCCATGCGCCGTTTCGGCTCGGACAAGCCGGATTTGCGTGTGAAGCTGGAATTCACTGATCTGACGGACGCCGTTCGCGACGTCGATTTCAAGGTTTTCAGCACGCCGGCCAATTCCAAGGACGGCCGCGTGGCGGCGATCCGCGTGCCGCGTGGCGGCGAGATGACGCGCAGCGAGATCGATGGCTACACGGAATTCGTGCGCATCTATGGCGCGAAGGGTCTGGCCTGGATCAAGGTGAATGACATCGCGAAGGGCCGCGACGGTTTGCAAAGCCCGATCGTGAAGAACCTGCACGATGCAGCGATCGCTGCGATCATCGAGCGGACCGGCGCGCAGAACGGCGACATCATTTTCTTCGCGGCGGATCGTTCGAAGGTTGTGAACGACAGCTTGGGCGCGTTGCGTCTGAAGATCGGCCATTCGGAGTTCGGCCGTGCGAACGGCTTGTTCGAAAAGGGCTGGAAGCCGCTGTGGGTGACGGACTTCCCCATGTTCGAATTCGACGAAGAAGACAACCGTTACGTGGCTGCGCATCACCCGTTCACGAGCCCGAAGGACGAGCATCTGGAATATCTGGAAACGGACCCGGGCCGCTGCCTCGCGAAGGCATACGACATGGTGCTGAACGGCTGGGAAATTGGCGGCGGATCGGTGCGGATTTATCAGGAAGAAGTGCAGAGCAAGGTGTTCCGCGCGCTCAAGATTGGCGCCGAAGAAGCACGCCTCAAGTTCGGCTTCCTGCTCGACGCGCTTCAGTACGGCGCGCCGCCGCATGGCGGTATCGCCTTCGGGCTGGATCGTATCGTCACAATGATGGCCGGTGCCGATTCCATCCGCGACGTGATCGCGTTCCCGAAGACGCAGCGCGCGACCGATTTGTTGACGCAAGCGCCGAGCGAAGTGGACGAGAAGCAGTTGAAGGAACTGCACATTCGTTTGCGCGCGCCGGAGCCGAAGCCGCAGTAAGCTTTAGCAGCATCACGGGTTGAAACGAAAAAGGCGCCGCAGGCGCCTTTTTCGGTTTATGCGGTACTAATTTTCGGCGAAGCTATGCGCCGTAAATTCTCTTCGCCCGATTCTGAATAGCCGATAGCCAGAATCATGTCCAGGCTATAAAGCTTGGTGCGGTACTGCTTGCCGTCCGCGGCAGTTGTCAAGGAATTCTTGACAACTGCGCTTTCGACCAACTCGGCGCCTTCCAGCACGTTTTTTACGTGCAGACTGACATTCTGCTTGGTGGTCAGAAACAGCTCTGCTATTTCCAGTTACGACAGCCAGACGTTTCCGTCCAAGGCTCGAAGTTTTACCTGTGCTAGTCCGTCTTCGGTCTGGTACAGGATCAATTCACCGCTCATGTACTACCGTCCCCTAAATGGCTATAACTTTTGATCAGCCCAATAACTTTTGCGTCGGCGTCCGGCCGCACTGCTCGAATTAGTGGCGCGTGGATCTATGGGCGCCGTAGGCAAGTGACCTTTGTAACGGCTGATAAATTCCCCCATACGATAAGGCAGCATTTTCGCCCACAGGGTCGTTTTGCGATGGTTTTTGACCGTTGGAGCACGATTGCATCGATAAAATCTCACCTCGTCCAAGGCCTTCTGCTGCAAATCGCCCACGACAAGTACTCAGAGCCGACTGAGGGAGTGCGCGAGTTCCCCAGCCCTTCCCCCATTTGCAACACCGAAACGAAACCACCTCCCGGTGCGCCTTTTCCCATTTTTAGGTTACATTCTTCGGCCAGCCTCTTAGAAAGGCCGCAACGTTCCAATCATGTCCAAGCCGCCGAAAATTCCTGAGTCTGTCCTCGTTGTCATCCATACGCCCGAAATGGACGTGCTCGTCATCGAGCGCTTCGACCGGCCAGGTTTCTGGCAGTCCGTGACGGGTTCAAAAGATCACATCGACGAACCGTTGGCCCTGACGGCGGCACGCGAAGTCGCCGAGGAAACCGGGATCGTGGTCGGCAGCCCGGGCGTGCCGGAGCGTTCTTTGATCGACTGGCATCATCGGATTGAATACGACATCTATCCCGAGTGGCGGCATCGGTATGCCGAAGGCGTCGTGCGCAATGTCGAGCATCAGTTCAGCCTGCTCGTCCCGCATTGCGTGGAAGTGAAGCTCGCGCCGCGCGAGCACACCGCGTTTCTCTGGCTGCCGCTCCGTGAGGCGGCGGCGAAGTGTTTTTCATCGTCGAATCGTGAGGCGATCCTGCAATTGCCCGAGCGTCTCGCGGAGCACAGCCGGTGATCGGTTTCGGTACGCCCAAACGCCGGTTCGCCCGACTCAAGCTAGCGCTCTTTGGCGGACGCCGCCCGATACGCCTGTGCTTCACCATCAACAACACGGTGCGGTTGTTCAAATCCGGCGTGGAATTTTTCCCGGCGCTGATCGAACGCATTGACGCCGCGAAGCACGACGTCTCGCTTGAGACCTATATCTTCTGCGACGACGAAGCGGGCCGTGCCGTTTCCACGGCACTGATGAACGCGGCCCGGCGCGGCGTGCATGTACGCGTGATTACGGACGGCATAGGCACCGCGAAACTTCCGCTCTTCGACGAATGGGCGCAGGCTAACGTCGAGCATCGCGTGTACAACCCGCATCTGTTCGGCCAGCTTGGCTTCTCGCGGACGCATCGCAAGCTGGTGGTGATCGATCATCACATTGCGTTCTGCGGCGGCATCAATATTGTCGATGACTTCGACCAGAACGGCGTTCATCTCGACAACCCGCGCTGGGACTTTGCGCTGGAAGCGCAGGGTCCGGTGGTCAAGGATGTCCGCGAAGCCTTCGATCTCCAATGGCAGCGGATTCGACTCGGCGTGAAGCCGCTGACGCCGCGGCCACAAGATCAAGAGCCTACGCCGGGGGCGTCGTCGAGAACGAACCGCCGTGCATTGAGAGCACGCCTGCGAGCGCGACGGGGCCTGATTCACGCAGTCGACCAGCCGTGCGTGGCTTTTGTCGCCCGCGACAACCTGCTCAACCGGCGCGCAATCGAAAAGGCGTACCTCGCCGCGATTTCGCACGCGGAAGAAGAAGTGATGCTGGCGAATCCGTATTTCATGCCGGGGCGCAAGCTGCGCCGCGCGCTGGCGCGCGCCGCGCAGCGTGGTGTTCGCGTCACGCTGGTGATCGGGAGAAAAGAGTTTGTCGCGCTCGATTACGCAACACCGTTCTTGTATCGCAATCTTCTGAAGTACGGCGTGCGGATCGCGGAATATGAGAAAACAATCCTGCACGGCAAGGTGGCCGTAGTAGATTCGAACTGGGCGACGGTAGGATCGTCGAATCTGGACGCATTGAGCCTGGTGCTGAACAATGAGGCGAACATGGTGCTGGTGAACCATGAAAACGAGATCGTGAAGCTGCGCGACGCGATCCTGTCTGCCTTTCACGACGGCCGGCCGATCACGGTCGAGCAATATGCAGCGCGTCCGGCTGGTGAGCGTTTGCTTAACTGGCTCGCCTACAACGCGTATCGCACGATGATGAAAATGCTCACCATCGGCCGCTACGATTGAGGCGTAAAAACCGCCGCGCGGTCAAACCCGGACAGCCCCGACTGGCTGTTCGCCCACAAACCGGGACCAACTGAGACTCATCCTATAGATGTAGCCAGAAGTTAGACCCCGGTTTCTAATAAAAAGCTTGTTTCATGAGCGGCTAGCTATAACAATAGTACGGCCGTTCGATTTTATTTTGATTCAATGAAAACGGTAAAGATCATGCGAAAAGGCGAACAGACACGTGTCGCGATCCTCGATGCTGCGCTGGACCTGGCAAGCCGCGACGGACTTGAGGGTTTGACTATCGGCTTGCTGGCCGAACGGATGCAAATGAGCAAGAGCGGCGTCTTCGCGCATTTCGGCTCGCGCGAGGATCTTCAGGTGGAAGTGGTGAAGGAATATCACCGTCGCTTTGAAGATGAAGTGTTCTATCCGAGCCTGCGCGAAGCACGCGGGTTGCCGCGTTTGCGTTCAATGCTGGCGCGCTGGATGGAAAAGCGCATCGAGGAAGTGACAACGGGCTGTATCTACATCAGCGGCGCGGTGGAGTACGACGATCGTGCCGACAGTGCGGTCCGCGAGCAACTGGTGCACAGCGTGACCACCTGGCGAGCGGCGCTCACGCGCGCGATCAACCAGGCAAAAGATGAAGGGCATTTGCGCTCGGACACCGATCCGGCGCTGATGCTGTTTGAACTTTATAGCTTCACGCTCGGCCTGCATCATGATGCGCGTTTCCTGCACTTGCCGGAGGCGGTGCAACTGACGCGGGACGCGCTGGAAAAAACGATTGTTTCATATCAAAGCAACGGTCATTAGGCGTCAGGCGGATCAGCAGAGGGCAAGCTTTACGGCAGATTCGGCGGCGACCAAGGCCCAAGCTTCCTGGACACTTGGAGAAGAAAAATGGGACAGTACACAGCGCCGCTGCGTGACATGCAATTTGTCTTGCACGAATTGCTCAATGTGGAAGCCGAGGTCAAGAACATGCCAAAGCATGCCGACCTCGACGCGGATACCATCAATCAGGTTCTCGAAGAGGCCGGCAAGTTCTGCGCCGAGGTGCTTTTTCCGCTGAACCAGATTGGCGACCGTGAAGGCTGCACGTACGAAGGCGATGGTGTCGTGCGCACGCCGGCAGGGTTCAAGGAAGCCTACAAGCAATACGTGGAAGCGGGCTGGCCGGCACTGGGTTGCGATCCGGAATACGGCGGCCAGGGCTTGCCCGCGTTCGTGAACAACGCGCTGTTCGAAATGCTGAACTCGGCGAATCAAGCATGGACGATGTACCCCGGCTTGTCGCACGGCGCGTATGAATGTGTTCACGCGCACGGCGCGCCGGAGTTGCAAAAGACGTACTTGCCGAAACTCGTCGACGGCACCTGGACCGGCACCATGTGCCTGACCGAGCCGCATTGCGGCACGGACTTGGGGCTGCTGCGCACGAAGGCCGAACCGAACAGCGATGGTTCGTACGCCATCAGCGGCACGAAGATTTTCATCTCCAGCGGCGAACATGACCTGGCTGAGAACATCGTGCATCTGGTGTTGGCTCGTCTGCCGGGTGCGCCCATTGGCACGAAGGGCATCTCGCTTTTCATCGTGCCGAAGTTCATTCCGACGGACGCCGGCGCTCCCGGCGAACGCAATGGCGTGAAGTGCGGTTCCATCGAACACAAGATGGGCATTCACGGCAATTCCACGTGCGTCATCAACCTGGACTCCGCGAAAGGCTGGCTTGTTGGCGAGGCGAACAAGGGCTTGAACGCCATGTTCGTGATGATGAACGCCGCACGTCTGGGCGTCGGCATGCAAGGCCTGGGGCTGACGGAAATTGCCTATCAGAACTCGCTCGTGTACGCGAAGGAACGTCTTCAAATGCGTTCGCTGACCGGTCCGAAAGCGCCGGAAAAAGCCGCTGATCCGATCATCGTGCATCCGGATGTTCGCCGTATGTTGCTCACGCAGAAAGCCTATGCCGAAGCCGGTCGCGCTTTCACGTACTGGGCTGCGCTGAACATCGATAAAGAACTGTCCCATGCCGATGAAGCCGCGCGCAAAGACGCCGCCGACCTCGTCGCGCTGCTCACGCCGGTCATCAAGGCGTTCCTGACGGACAACGCGTTCGAAGGCACCAACATGGGCATGCAGATCTACGGCGGCCATGGCTTTATCGCCGAATGGGGCATGGAGCAATACGTGCGCGATGCTCGCATCAACATGATCTACGAAGGCACGAATTCGATTCAGGCGCTGGATCTGCTCGGCCGCAAGATTCTCGGCGACATGGGCGCGAAGTTGAAGAAATTCGGCAAGCTCGTGACCGACTTCGTGGAGGAAGAAGGCGTGAAGCCGGAGATGCAGGAGTTCATCAACCCGCTCGCGGATATCGGCGATAAGGTCCAGAAGCTGACCATGGAAATCGGCATGAAGGCGATGCAGAATCCGGACGAAGTCGGCGCCGCTTCCGTGCCGTATCTGCGTACCGTCGGGCATCTGGTGTTCTCGTATTTCTGGGCGCGCATGGCACGCATCGCGCTGGACAAGGAAGCCGAAGGCGATCCGTTCTACAAGGCGAAGCTCGCCACTGCACGTTTCTACTTCGCCAAGTTGCTGCCTGAAACGGCATCGACGATTCGCGCCGCGCGCGCCGGATCGAAGACGCTGATGGACTACGACGAAGCCTTGTTCTAGGCCTCTTTTGCACTGCGCCGCATCTTTCACAGGATGCGGCGCATCGTCATATCGAAACCCTCTCCCGGAGACACACGTGAGCAATCTGAACATACGCAAGGTGGCCGTACTCGGCGCCGGCGTGATGGGCGCGCAGATCGCTGCGCACCTGATCAACGCCCAGGTGCCAGTCCTGCTGTTCGACCTGCCGGCAAAAGAAGGTCCGAAGAACGGCATCGCGTTGAAGGCGATCGAAAATCTGAAGAAGCTGTCGCCCGCGCCGTTCGGCGTGAAGGACGACGCGCAATACATCCAGCCCGCGAATTACGACGATGACATCGAGAAGCTGAAAGAGTGCGATCTCGTGATCGAAGCGATCGCCGAGCGCATGGACTGGAAGCACGACTTGTACAAGAAGGTCTCGCCGTACATTGGCGAGAAAGCGATTTTCGCGACCAATACGTCGGGGCTGTCGATCACGGAGTTGTCGAAGGGTTTCTCCGATGAACTCAAGGCGCGTTTTTGCGGCGTGCACTTTTTTAATCCGCCGCGCTACATGCATCTGGTCGAACTGATTCCGACCGATACCACGCAGCCGCAGATTCTCGATCAACTTGAAACGTTCTTGACGAGCGTGGTGGGCAAGGGCGTCGTGCGGGCAAGGGACACGCCGAATTTCATCGCAAATCGCGTGGGCGTGTTTTCGATTCTTGCGGTGATTGCAGAAGCCGAGAAGTTCGGACTGCGTTTCGATGAAGTCGATGACCTCACGGGCGCACGTCTTGGCCGCGCGAAATCGGCGACGTTTCGCACGGCGGATGTGGTCGGTCTCGACACCATGGCGCACGTCATCAAGACGATGCAGGACAACCTGCCGGACGATCCCTTCTTCGCGTTGTATGAAACGCCGGCTGTGCTCGCCGGTCTGGTGAAGAACGGCGCGCTGGGGCAAAAATCGGGCGCTGGGTTCTACAAGAAAGAAGGCAAGGCGATCAAGGTGCTGGACCCGAAGACGGGAACCTACGTCGATGGCGGCGGCAAGGCGGATGAACTCGTCGGCCGTATCCTGAAGCGTCCACCGGCTGAACGCCTGAAGTTGCTGCGCGAATCGGAACATCCGCAGGCTCAATTCCTGTGGTCCATTTTCCGCGATGTGTTTCATTACATCGGCGTACATCTTGAGTCCGTTGCAGACAACGCGCGCGATATCGACCTCGCGATCCGCTGGGGTTTTGGCTGGAACGAAGGTCCGTTCGAAGGCTGGCAAGCGGCTGGCTGGACGCAAGTGGCGAAGTGGGTGCAGGAAGATATCGATGCGGGTAAGGCGTTGTCGAAAGCGCCGTTGCCATCGTGGGTGTTCGACGGTCCTGTGGCCGAGAAGGGCGGCGTGCATACGGCTGAAGGATCGTGGTCGGCTACAGCTTCCAGGTACGTCCCGCGTTCATCGCTCGACGTTTATAAGAAGCAGGTATTCCGCGCACCGTTGATCGGTGAAACAGGTGTCGATCCGAAGACCTACGGCAAGACGCTGTTCGAAACCGACGCCGTGCGTGCGTGGGTCGATGACCGCGCGGGCGAAGACGATGTCGTGATCGTGTCGTTCAAGAGCAAGATGAACACGATTGGACCGTCGGTGATCGAAGGTTTGACGAAGGCGATCGAACTCGCTGAAGCCAAGTACAACGGCGTCGTCATTTGGCAAACGTCCGCGTTGAAACTCGGTAATCCGGGCGGCGCGTTCTCGGCCGGTGCGAACCTTGAAGAAGCGATGCCCGCGTTCATGATGGGCGGCGCGAAGGGTATCGAACCGTTTGTGAAGAATTTCCAGCAGGGCATGTTGCGCGTGAAGTACGCGAGCGTGCCGGTGGTGGCGGCGGTGTCGGGCATCGCGCTCGGCGGCGGTTGCGAACTCGCGCTGCATTCGGCGAAGCGGGTTGCGCACATCGAAAGCTATTTGGGGCTGGTGGAAGTCGGTGTGGGTCTGGTGCCCGCTGGCGGTGGTTTGAAGGAAGCGGCGTTGCGCGCAGCGACCGCGGCCAGCGCCGTGAATGCAACCAGCGATCTTCTGAAATTCGTGCAGAAATCGTTTGAAAACGCCGCGATGGCGAAGGTGTCGGCATCGGCGCTGGAAGCTCGCGCGATGGGGTATCTCAAACCCTCCGACACGATCGTTTTCAACGTGCACGAATTGCTCGATATCGCCAAGAAGGAAGCGCGCGCTTTGAGCGCTGCAGGTTATCGCGCGCCGTTGCGTGCCGTGCAAATCCCCGTTGCAGGACGCTCGGCAATTTCGACCATCAAGGCGTCGCTCGTGAACATGCGCGATGGCCGTTTTATCAGCGACCACGATTTCCTGATCGCTAGCCGTATCGCGGAAGCGGTGTGCGGCGGCGATGTGGAAGCAGGCAGTCTCGTCGACGAAGAATGGCTGCTGGCGCTCGAGCGTCGTGCGTTTGTCGAGTTGCTCGGCACCGCAAAGACGCAAGAACGGATCATGGGCATGTTGCAAACCGGTAAGCCGGTTCGTAACTAACGCGCGCACCTTTTGGAGCTGCAAATGAGCAAACAAGTGCAGGACGCATATATTGTCGCCGCGAGCCGGACGCCTATCGGCAAGGCGCCGCGCGGCATGTTCAAGAACACGCGGCCGGACGAACTGCTCGTCCACGCGATCCGTTCAGCCGTCGCGCAAGTGCCCGGGCTGGATACGAAGCTGATCGAAGACGCAATCATCGGTTGCGCGATTCCCGAAGGCGAGCAAGGCCTGAACGTGGCGCGTATCGGCGCGTTGCTCGCAGGCCTGCCGAACTCGGTTGGCGGCGTGACCGTGAACCGCTTCTGCGCATCGGGCGTGACCGCATTGGCGATGGCCGCTGACCGCATTCGCGTCGGTGAATCGGACGTGATGATCGCAGGCGGATGCGAGTCGATGAGCATGGTGCCCATGATGGGCAACAAGCCGTCGCTGTCGCCGCATATCTTCGATCGCGACGAGAACGTCGGCATTGCTTACGGCATGGGCTTGACCGCCGAACGCGTGGCCGAGCGCTGGAAGATCAGCCGCGAAGCGCAGGATGCGTTCTCGGTGGAATCGCATCGACGCGCATTGGAAGCGCAACGCACCGGCGAGTTCAACGATGAAATCGCCGCCTTCACGCTGAACGAACGTTTCCCGGATCTTGCCTCAGGTGAGATTCGCGTGAATTCGCGCGAGATCAGGAACGACGAAGGCCCGCGTCAGGACACGACAATGGAAGGGCTCGCCAAATTGCGTCCCGTCTTCGCGGCAAAAGGTTCGGTCACGGCCGGCAACAGCTCGCAGACTTCCGACGGCGCGGGTGCGTTGATCGTGGTCAGCGAGAAGATCCTGAAGCAATTCAACCTGACGCCGCTCGCGCGTTTCGTGAGTTTTGCGGTGCGTGGCGTGCCGCCGGAAATCATGGGTATCGGGCCGAAGGAAGCCATTCCTGCAGCGTTGAAAGCGGCGGGATTGACGCAGGACGATATCGACTGGATCGAACTCAACGAAGCATTCGCTGCGCAATCCTTGGCTGTGATTCAGGACCTTGGACTCGATCCGTCGAAAATCAATCCGCTTGGCGGCGCGATCGCATTGGGCCATCCGCTTGGCGCGACCGGCGCCATTCGTGCCGCCACGGTCGTGCACGGCTTGCGCCGGCGCAACCTGAAGTACGGCATGGTGACCATGTGCGTGGGAACGGGCATGGGCGCGGCGGGCATTATCGAACGGATGTAATCACGTATTAGCCAATGCAAAACGACGGTTCGCGCACCACCCGGTTCGCGGACCGTTTCTTCATTCAGGATTCGTTCAGGAGACAGGAATGGACATCATCACCGAACACGTCGATGGCGTGTTGAGCATCACCATCAACCGTCCGGCCCGGAAGAACGCGTTAACCGCCGCGATGTACCAAACAATGGCCGACGCTTTCTTCGATGCCGAAAACGACCCCGCCGTGCGCGTCGTGCTGATTCGCGCAGTCGGCGATACGTTCAGCGCGGGCAACGACATCGAGGACTTCATGAAGGCGCCGCCCGCGAAGCAGGACGCGCCGGTGTTCCAGTTCTTGCGCCGCATCAGCACCGCGCAGAAGCCGGTGGTGGCAGCGGTAAGCGGCGGGGCGGTGGGTATCGGTACGACGATGCTGCTGCATTGCGACCTGGTCTACGCAGCGTCGACGGCCAAGTTCGCGCTGCCGTTCGTGCAGCTTGGGTTGTGTCCCGAAGCGGCGTCGAGTTTGCTCTTGCCGCGCATTGCGGGTTATCAGCGCGCGGCGGAGAAACTTCTGCTGGGCGAATCTTTCGATGCCGCTGAGGCCGCAAATATGGGGATCGTGAACCGGGTTTTATCGGCGGAAGAAGTGGACGCGTTTGCTATGAAACAGGCGAAGAAACTCGCGGCGTTGCCGCCGGCATCGTTGAAGGCGACCAAAGCGTTGATGAAGGGCGGTCAGGCTGGAGAAATCAGCGCGCAGATGGCGGCAGAGGCGGAGCACTTCGCCCACATGCTGACCGCGCCCGAAGCGAAGGAGGCGTTCACGGCTTTCTTTGAGAAGCGCAAGCCGGATTTCAGCCGGTTCAATTAAAAGCTTGGGCTCTCGGATAAACCGAGGGCTCAAGTGGCAAGAAGTGCCAAGGGCCACGCTTAACGCGTGGCGCCGTCCACGCAGCCGTAGTCCACAAAGCCGTTTTCCCGCGCAAAACTCACCAGCCGCAACCCCGCCTTTTCCGCGATGGAAATTGCCAGCGACGTAGGCGCGGAAATGGTGACGAGCATCGGCACACCGACCCGTGCCGATTTGCGCACGAGTTCGTAGCTTGCCCGGCTCGAAAGGAATACGAAACCTTGCGTAGTGTCCACGCGTTGCAGCACCAGATGCCCGATCAATTTGTCGAGCGCGTTGTGGCGGCCCACGTCTTCGAATGCGTATTTGACCGCGCCGCTTTCATCGCACCAGGCGGCTGCGTGCAATGCCCCCGTCAGCTTCGATAACTGCTGGTGCGCCGGCAATTCACGCGCGGCGTGAGCAATGGCGTCGCTCGCAAGACGCTTCAAAAAGCCGGTATCGGGCACGCGTTCAGGCTGCAGATCGAGCAAGTCGATACTCTCGATCCCGCACACGCCGCAGCCCGTTCGTCCGGCCAATGCCCGGCGTTTTTGCTTCAGCGCGACAAATGCCTGCTGCACCACCTGCAGATGCACTTCAGCGTGTGGCAAGGTGTCGCTGGCAGGGGTATCGTGGAAAAATACCTCGATGTCGTGAATGTCACTGCCGCGCTCCACAATGCCTTCGGTCAGCGAAAAGCCCACCGCGAACGCTTCCAGGTCGCGCGGCGTGCACATCATGACCGCGTGCGAAATGCCGTTGTACACGAGCGCGACGGGCCATTCCTGGCCGACGTCATCGGCGGCGTCGCGTGTTTCGCCCAGCCGGTGCCGCCGCACGGGGCGCTGTACGTAGCCCGGTTGATCGTCGATGTCTGTGTCATTCATTGCATGGCTCACTTGCTGATTGCTTTCGATGTCGCGTTTTAGCCGCTACTCATGAGTATTGTCGAGATAAATTCGGGCACACCGCTTGCTCCTCTATGGGGCAGCAGACACACTATAAAGCCGTTCAAGGCCCTACGATAACCTACCGCGGCCTCACCCGCTTTCCCTGTCCAATCACGCCAACGAGGCACCTCATGGCACTTTACGACGCTCCGCGCCTGTTCGGATTCGAACTGGAGTCGACTGAGAATCTGAGCTTTATTCCGCTCGTCGTGCGCTTTAACCTGGACCGCTTCGGCCGGATCATTTCGCTCGATCAGTGGAGACGACTGCCGTACAGCGACCGGGAACTGCTCGCGCGCTTTCCGGTTGAAGACGACGCTGCGATCGAACCCAATTTCGACCAGGCGCTTGCCGAGATGCTGCGAACGCACGCCGACGCGAAGCCGGAGACCTTCGAACCCGATAGCGATCCAATCTGGGCGCATACCGACGTCGTGCCTGAAACCGTGATTCGCCAAAGCAGTTTGTGCGGGATCAACTCGCCGAGTCTTGGCCGGTGGTCGGAGCTATCGCGGTTCCAGCGTTACGCGCTGGCGAAGTTATCGCGTAAGGCCGATGTCAACCACGACTTCGTTCCGGCGATGCGGGAGTTCGGTCTCGCCGACTAAAAGCTTCGTTGAGCATGTGGGGCTGCCTGTGGTGAAAACCGACCGGATGCGTTCCGCGTGCGTGAACCGGATCCCCGGCGAGCGGGTCCGGTCGAGGCTTGCGCTGCGCCCCAAACCTGACAAACTTGTCAAACGCGCCACGTCTTTCGCTTGCGCCACGCACGCGAAACCCCTCAAAACCGCGTCTTTTAAGCGTCCACCCTAAATTCCCCCGAACGCCTGCCGATAATTAGCCATCGATACACGGAAATCGATGCGAAGACGTGCCCCCGTCTTCCCGGCCCCGCCGCCCGGACGGCGATCGAACCCACATGAACTCATTCTTTTCCCGCCGCTTGTTGGTGAACCTGGCCGTCGTACTGATCGCCATGGGGGCGAACGCGTTCGTCGCCTACCAGCAAATCGATCGCCAAAGCGATGCGGACGCGCGCACGGGGCGCTCGCTCAACCTGATGCGCGACCTGGACGCGTATCGCAGCGCCCTGGGTGAAATCCTCCCGGAAATAAGCTGGTACGAGGCAAGCGGGGTACTCACACCAGTCGATGTGCGCGAGACGCGTACAGAGCATATCAACGCGTTGGAAAGCGGTCTGCGGGCCCAGATCGATTACGAACCCGACATGAAAGGCGCGTTCTACCTGCTCGGCGAAAGCGCGCGCATCGCGAAACGCGACGCTCAATCGGCGTTCGAACGCGCCGCCATAGACCAACCCGGCGGGTCCCGCGGCTGGGCCGAGCAAGCGGTCCGCCGTCTCACCGAAGACCAGCAATCACTCGATGTCGAACTGACGGTCCTGCGTGCAAGGGAAGCCGATTCGCTCGCGGTGGCGCTCAATGAATCCGCGCTGGCGTCCAGCCGCGCGGTGATCCTGCTGATCCTGACCATGCTCGCCGGCGGCGCCGCGCTGATCTACACCTTCGCGCGCCACGAGAAATCGGCGCGCGACAAGCTGCGGATTGCCCGGGCGATGCAACGCAGCAACGAACGTTTCCGCGATCTGTTCGACGCGCATCCGGTGCCCATGTGGATTGTCGAAGCCGCGACGTATCGCTTCGTGGCGGTGAATCCGGCCGCGCTCGCGCATTACGGCTACAACGAACTCGAATTCATGTCGATGAGCGTGCGCGACCTGCACGCCGACGACGACTTCGACCGGTTCGCCACCGTTCTCGCACGCCACGCAGGCATGCCCGTCGGCAATCAGCCGCGACAGACGGGCGCACAACGGCCGGCGAGTGTCTGGCGGCACAAGCGTCGCGACGGTACGCAGGTGAGCGCTGACATCTCGTCACACGGGCTGACCTATTCGGGGCATCCGGGCATTTTCATGCTCGCCAACGATGTCACCGACCGTATCAATGCCGAGACCGAGGCACGGCGTTCGAAGCAGATGCTGGAATCGCTTATCGACAATATTCCGCAGCGGATCTTCTGGAAGGATCGGGACTCGCGTTATCTGGGCTGCAATTCCGCGTTTGCCCGCGATGCCGATCTCACCAGCAAAGAACAGGTCGTTGGCATGACCGACGCCGATCTGCCCTGGTGGCGCTCGGCCGCGCAACTTCGTGAGGATGACTGCCGGGTTATCGCGACGGGCGAGCCGCTGATGAACCTGGAATGCGACGTCGAGCGCGACAGCGAAGTGCGCGCGTCGATCACCAGCAAGATGCCGCTGCTCGACGGGGCGGGGCGGATTATCGGCGTGCTGGGTTCGTACGATGACACGACCGAGCGCAAGCGCGCTGAACTGGCGCTGCGCCTGCAAAGCCGTGCGCTCGATGCCTGCGTGAACGCCGTGCTCATTACTGGCACGAGCGCCACGGGCAACGTGATCGAATATGCGAATCCGGCGTTCAAACGCATTACGGGTTACGACCCGGCGGACATTGTGGGCCGCGATTGCCGGTTCCTCCAGCGCGACGATCTCGACCAGGAAGGCCTTGAAGCAATCCGCACGGGTCTGGCCGCGAACCGGGAAGCGAGCGCGGTCCTGCGCAATTATCGTAAGGATGGCGTGCTGTTCTGGAATCAGCTGTTCATCGCGCCCGTGCCGGATGCGCAGGGCCGCACGACGCATCACGTCGGCGTAATTAACGATGTCACCGAAGTGGTCCGTTATCAGGAGCAGCTCGAATATCAGGCTAACTACGACCCGCTGACGCGGCTGCCCAACCGCAATCTGCTGCGTAACCGGCTACAAGACGCGATTGACCGGGCGCGTCAGGAGGGGACCTCGCTGGCCGTAGTTTTCGTCGATCTCGATGGTTTCAAGAACGTCAACGATAGCCTTGGCCACAGCGTAGGTGACCGCTTGCTCGCGGTGGTCGCCGAGCGGCTGGCGCGTTGCGGGCGCACCGGCGATACGGTCGCGCGCCACGGCGGCGACGAGTTCGTGATCGTGCTTCCCGACATGGCCTGCGAAAGCGCGCTGATCGCCTGGATGGAGCGCGTGCGGACCGCCATTTCGGACCCCGTATGGCTCGATGGCACGGAGATGTATGTCGGCTGCAGCATGGGAGCGAGCCTGTTCCCGCAAGATGGCGATGACGCTGAAACCGTGCTCAAGAAAGCCGATATCGCGATGTATCGAGCGAAGGACATGGGGCGCAACACGTATCAGTTCTATCAGCCCGAAATGAATGCCAGCGTGGGGGCGCGGATGGACGTCGAGCGGCGTTTGCGCCGGGCGTTGCGCGACGGCGAATTCCTGCTGCACTACCAGCCGCAAGTCGATCTGAGCACCGGCGAGATTGTCGGCATGGAAGCGCTCGTGCGCTGGATGGACCCGGAGTTTGGGCTGGTCTCGCCGGGCGCATTTATTCCGGTGGCCGAAGAATGCGGGCTGATTGGGCCGTTGTCGGAGTGGGTGCTGCGCGAGGCGTGCCGGCAAAACAAGGCGTGGCAGGATGAAGGATTGCCGCCGGCGCGGATGTCGGTGAATCTGTCGGCGCGGCAATTCCAGCAACGCGATATCCGCGTTCTCGTGACATCCGTGCTGGCGGAAACGGGGCTTGCGCCGCATTACCTGGAAATCGAGCTCACCGAGAGCGCGATCATGCACAACGGGGAAGACACCGTGACCACGCTGTCGGAGCTGGCGGCGCTTGGCATCAGCATTGCCATCGACGATTTCGGGACCGGGTATTCAAGCCTCAGCTACCTGAAGCGCTTCCCGGTGGACCGGTTGAAGATCGATCGCTCGTTTGTTGCGGATATCGGCTCGCCGGGCGGCAATGAAACGATTACTTCAGCGATCATCGCGCTTGCTCACTCGCTTGAGTTGCGGGTGATCGCGGAGGGCGTGGAGACGGCGGCGCAACTGGACTTTCTCGTTGCCCGCGATTGCGACGAGATGCAGGGATTTTTCTTCTCGCAGCCGCTGCCGGCGAGCGACATTCCCGCGATGCTGCTGAACAGCCGGACCACCCTGCAACTCGATGTGCGCGAGAGTCCAGCCGGTCAGTCGAGCGCGGGCAGTGCGCGCGGACGGCGGTCGCTGTCGGTGGCCACGTAGGTCAGCGTGGCTTCCGTCACCTTCACCACGTCTTCGGTCAGGCTCATGCGCTGTGCATAGACCTCGACCGATACCGTCACCGACGTATTGCCCGTCTTCACAATATCCGTATAAAAGCTCAGCAAATCGCCGACGAACACCGGTTGTTTGAACACGAACGAATTCACCGAAATGGTCGCCACGCGGCCATTCGCGCGCCGGCTGGCAGGGATCGATCCGGCGATGTCCACCTGCGCCATGATCCAGCCGCCGAAGACATCGCCGTGGACGTTGGCATCGGACGGTTGCGGCACTACGCGCAGCGCGACCGGTTTGTTGGGGAGTTGCAGGGATTGGGTCACGAGCGGATTTCCATGAAAGAGTGGCGGGATGCCAGCGGGTCAGCGCGCCGTGGCACCTTCTGCGACAATGCAGGATTAAACGATGTTGCTGGCGCTCGGGCGAGTCTAGGTCTTTCACCCCGTTCCAGCGTGTTTTTACGGCGTCTGTCGAGTGGCTTACCGAGCATTCCCGACGCCGGGAAACATCGAATTGTACGGGAAAGCCCGCATTTTGAGACGGGCGCCCGCCCCGCGATACCTCGCTCGTCCGAGCCCGTTTTTTAATGCGGCGCGGACCTCTGCAGACCTTGAATCCATGCGCCGCAATTCTCCTTCCGAACCGGTTCCCGTCGCCAAAGGCCCGCGCAACGACTGGCAGACCATTCTCTCGCTGCTGCCGTACCTGACCACGTACAAATGGCGCGTTGGTTTCGCGCTGACATGCCTGATCGGCGCGAAAGTCGCGAATCTGGGCGTGCCGATCGTGATGAAAAAGGTCATCGACAGCCTCAGTTCCATCCAGCACCTGACCGCGCTCGGACGCGCGCAGGATTCCGCTGCGATCATCCTGGTGAGTGGCGTGGGTTTGCTGGTCGTGGCGTATGCGGTCGTGCGCCTGTCTACGTCGTTATTCACCGAATTGCGGGAAATGCTGTTCGCGAAAGTCACGGAAAGCGCGGTGCGGCAACTCGCGTTGAAAGTGTTCCGGCATTTGCATTCGCTCTCGCTGCGGTTTCATCTCGACCGGCAAACCGGCGGCATGTCGCGCGATATTGAACGCGGCACGCGCGGCATTCAGCAACTCGTTTCGTATTCGCTCTACAGCATCTTGCCGACGCTCGTGGAAGTCGGCCTCGTGCTCGGATTTTTTGTCGCGAAATACGAGGCGTATTACGCGATCGTCACGTTGATTGCGCTGGTGACGTATATCGTGTTCACGATCAAGCTCACCGAATGGCGCACGCACTTCCGGCGCACGATGAACGAGCTCGACTCGAAGGCGAATTCGCGTGCCATCGATTCGTTGTTGAACTACGAAACCGTGAAGTATTTCGGCAACGAAGAGTGGGAAGCGCAGCGTTACGATGAAAACCTGCGGCGCTATCGGACGGCTGCTATTCGTTCGCAGCGTTCGCTTTCGGTGCTTAACTTTGGGCAGCAATTCATCATTGGCACGGGGCTTGTATTTATTCTTTGGCGCGCAACGCAGGGCGTGATTGCCGGGCATCTGACGCTCGGCGATCTCGTGCTGATCAACACGTTCATGCTGCAGTTGTATATCCCGCTGAATTTTTTGGGCGTGGTGTATCGCGAGCTCAAGCAGAGTCTCACCGACATGGACCGCATGTTCACCTTGCTCGGCGCCGGGCGTGAAGTGCCGGATGTGCCGAACGCGCCGCCGCTGATCGCAAAGGGCGCTGAGGTCCGGTTCGAGAACGTGAGTTTTTCGTATGAGCGCGCGCGGCCGATCCTGCATGGCGTGGACTTTACGATTCGCGCCGGGACCACGACGGCGGTTGTCGGCCATAGCGGTTCGGGCAAATCGACGCTTGGCCGTCTGCTGTTTCGTTTCTACGATCTCGACCGCGAGCAAGGCGGGAGGATTTTGCTGGATGGCCAGGATATCCGCGATGTCGCGCAGGATTCGCTGCGTGCGGCGATTGGTATCGTGCCGCAGGATACGGTGCTCTTCAACGATTCGATCTACTACAACATTGCGTACGGTCGGCCTTCGGCTTCACGCGATGAAGTGATCGCGGCGGCGCGGGCAGCGCATATTCATGAGTTCATCGAAAGTCTGCCGGCCGGGTATGAGACGCCGGTGGGTGAGCGCGGGTTGAAGCTGTCGGGTGGAGAGAAACAGCGCGTGGCAATCGCGCGGACGTTGTTGAAGAACCCGCCGCTTCTCATCTTCGATGAAGCCACGTCCGCTCTCGACTCAAAATCCGAACGCGCGATTCAGCATGAGCTGGATCTGATCGCGCAGGAACGGACGACGTTGATCATTGCGCATCGGTTGTCGACGGTCGTGCATGCGCAGCAGATTATCGTGATGGATCACGGGCGGATCGTGGAGCGCGGTACGCACGCGGAACTGGTGCGAGCCGGTGGACTGTTTGCGCAGATGTGGGCGTTGCAGCAGCAGAAGGCAGCGGAGCCGGAAGAGGGTGGGAGCGACGCGGTGGAAGTGGGCGAGTCGGCACGGGCTTGAAACGTCGCGGCGAAGTCCTCGCGAGCACAACGGTAAAATGCGGACTTGTTCAGGGAGCATCCCCAATCAGGCCGAAGGAGCCGCATGGAACTGAAATGGCTCGAAGATTTCGTCTCGCTCGCGGAGACGCGCAGTTTTAGCCGCTCGGCTGAACTGCGGCACATTACGCAGCCGGCTTTCTCGCGCCGGATTCAGGCGCTCGAAGCGTGGCTGGGCACGGATCTTATCGACCGCTCGGTGTATCCGACGCGTCTCACGCAAGCCGGTCAGGTCTTCTACGAGCAGGCGCTCGCCATGCTCTCGCAGTTCCACGAAGCGCGCACGCTATTGCGCGGGCAGACCGGCGTGCCCGATGCGACCATCGACTTCGCGGTTCCCCACACGCTCTCGCTGACCTATTTCCCGCGCTGGCTTCACCACATAGAAGCGCGGCTTGGGCGCATCAACACGCGTTTGCGCGCTCTGAACGTGCACGACGCCGTGTTATCTCTAGTGGAAGGCGGCTGCGACCTCGTGATGGGTTATCACCATCCGAGCCATCCGATGGCGCTCGATCCTGCCCGTTACGACATGCTCACGCTCGGCACCGAACCCATCAGCCCGTTCTCATCGGTGAACAAGGGGGGCCGCGCGCGCTACACGTTGCCCGCTACCGCCGATGCCCCCACGCCGTATCTCTCGTACACCCCTAACGCTTATCTCGGTCGCATGACGGAGGTGATCATCGCGACATCGGCGGCACGTCTTTATCTCGACAAGGTTTATGAAACCGACATGGCCGAAGGTCTCAAAGCGATGGCGCTGGCCGGTCACGGCGTCGCTTTCCTGCCGCACAGCGCGGTGGCCAACGAGGTCGAGGAAGGCCGCTTGATCCGGCTCGATCGGGGAACGCGCGGCACGCCGGCAGGTCAGTTCACGCTCACGATGGAAATCCGTTTGTACCGGGACAAAATGGCATCGAAGGGAGACGATCCGCGGCAAGCCCTCATGCGTAATCTTTGGGAAGCGGTGGGCGAGGAGGTATCGAGGCCTGTGGAAACCTAATCTACATAAGCCTTCCAGCCGTTATGCAAGAAAAACATAACGCAATGATGAAACGGCATTGGATTTCAATAAGCGAATTTTCGACAATGAAGCCATTCCACATAACGCTGGGGTTTCGATGTCATCGCCGCAACAAGACCGCACCGCTTCTGCTATTCCCGTCGTTCAACACGCCATTCCCTCCTACCTCGATTCCACGCACCTTGGCCCTTGGGGCAACTATCTCCAGCAGGTCGATCGTGTGGCGCCGTATCTCGGCTCGCTGTCGCGCTGGATTGAAACTCTCAAGCGCCCGAAGCGCATTCTGATCGTCGATTGCCCTATCGAGCTCGATAACGGCACGGTTACGCACTTCGAAGGTTATCGGGTCCAGCACAACATGTCGCGCGGTCCGGGCAAGGGTGGCGTGCGCTATCACCAGGACGTTACGCTTTCCGAAGTAATGGCGTTGTCGGCGTGGATGTCCGTGAAGAACGCGGCCGTGAACGTGCCGTACGGCGGCGCGAAGGGCGGTATCCGCGTCGATCCGCGCACGTTGTCGCGGGGTGAACTCGAGCGCCTGACACGCCGATACACCAGCGAAATCGGCATCATCATTGGACCGAACCAGGACATTCCCGCGCCCGACGTCAACACGAACGAGCAGATCATGGCGTGGATGATGGACACGTACTCCATGAATATGGGCCAGACGGCGACCGGCGTTGTGACCGGCAAGCCGATCTCGCTCGGCGGTTCACTCGGGCGTAAAGAAGCAACCGGCCGTGGCGTGTTTGTCGTCGGCTCGGAAGCAGCACGCCGGATTGGCTTCGATATTGAAGGCGCGCGTATCGCCGTGCAGGGTTTTGGTAACGTCGGCGGGATCGCTGCACGCTTGTTCCAGGAAGCCGGCGCGAAAGTGGTGGCGGTCCAGGATCACACTGGCTCGTTATACAAGTCGTCAGGTATCGATGCAGTCGCATTGTTCGAGCACGTCGGCAAGCACGGTGGCGTGGCGGGTTTTGAAGGCGCGGACCCGGTATCGAAGGACGAGTTCTGGACCATTGAAAGCGACATCCTGATTCCGGCCGCACTCGAAGGCCAGATCACAGAAGAGAACGCGCCGAAGATCAAGACGAAGATTGTCGTGGAAGGCGCCAACGGCCCGACCACCACGGCAGCCGACGACATTCTCCATGACAAGGGGATTCTCGTGATCCCCGACGTGGTCGCGAATGCGGGCGGTGTGACGGTGTCGTACTTCGAATGGGTGCAGGACTTCTCGAGCTTTTTCTGGACCGAAGACGAAATCAACCAGCGACTCGAACGCGTGATGCGCGAAGCATTCGCGGCTGTGTGGCAAGTGGCGAGCGAACATTCGGTTTCCGTGCGGACGGCGGCGTTCATTGTCGCGTGTACGCGGATTCTGCAAGCGCGCGAAATGCGCGGTCTGTACCCATGATTTCAGGCATTAAAAACGTTTGCGTGCGCACGCTTTCATGAAGCCGCGCTAACGCGAAAAGCATCAAGACGCCCGGCGGCGTCCTTCGGGACGCCGCCGGGCTTTTCGCGTAAAAAGACCAAGAAAATTAGGGCAGAACCAGCGTCAATTGAAAGTGCTGAAACCCCCGCTCAGCCGCACATTAAAGCGGGTGTCTCAAAAATAACAACTGTGGACAACATTCATTCTTTCAAATTTATTACCCTGCTAAAATTGCGCCGTTTTCGCCAAGGAGATCAAATTATGAAGATTAAAAAAGCTGCGCTGCTGCTTGCTGCGCTGGGACTTTTCGCATCGGGCGCGCAAGCGCAAAACAACGATACGCTCAAGAAAATCAAAGATTCAGGGAACATTTACCTGGGTTTCCGCGAGTCGTCGATTCCGTTCTCGTATTACGACGACAAGCAACAGGTCATCGGCTATTCGTATGAGTTTGCTTTGAAGGTGGTCGACGCCGTCAAGGCAAAGCTCAACATGGCGAACCTGAAGATTCAACAAAAGTCGGTGACGTCGCAAAACCGCTTGCTGCTCGTGACGGGTAACCAGATCGACCTCGAGTGCGGATCGACGACGAACAACCTCGAACGTCAGCAACAAGTTGCTTTCTCGAACACCATCTTCGTGATCAGCACGCGCCTGATGACCAAGAAGGATTCGGGGGTCAAGGACTTCGACGACCTCAAGGGCAAGACCGTTGTAACGACTGCTGGAACCACGTCCGAACGCCTGCTTCGCAAGATGAACCAGGACAAGAACATGGGCATGAACATCATCAGCGCAAAGGATCACGGCGACTCGTTTTTGACGTTGTCGACGGGACGCGCTGTTGCGTTCATGATGGACGACGCGTTGCTGGCCGGCGAACGTGCAAAGTCGAGCAACCCGCAGGATTTCGTGATCGTGGGCACGCCGCAATCGCGTGAAGCTTATGGCTGCATGCTGCGCAAGAACGATCCGGAGTTCAAGAAGGTAGTCGATGACGCTATCGCCAAGGTCGAAACCTCGGGCGAAGGCGACAAGATCTACAAGAAGTGGTTTGAAAGTCCGATTCCGCCGAAGGGTCTTAACCTGAACTTCCCGGAAAGCGATGACATGAAGGCGCTTTTCAAGAACCCGAACGACAAGGCAATCGATTAATCTCGGTTCTACTTGATTGATGGAAACGGAAGGAGCACTGCTTCTTCCGTTTTCTTTTGGAGGGAGTCCATGTCCTACCACTGGAATTGGGGCGTTTTCCTAAGCCCTGTCTCGACCGGCGAGCCCACCACCTATCTCGGCTGGCTCATTTCCGGTTTCTGGGTGACCGTTACCGTGTCGCTCGCGTCCTGGATCGTGGCGCTCGTCGTCGGCTCGTTGTTCGGCATTCTTCGCACTGTGCCGAACCGCAAGCTGGCTGCCATCGGCACGGTGTATGTCGCCATCTTTCGTAATATCCCGCTGCTTGTGCAATTCTTCATCTGGTATCTCGTGATACCGGAATTGCTGCCGCCATCCATTGGTAACTGGTTCAAGCAGTTGCCGCCGAACGCGCAGTTCTATTCATCATCCATCATCTGCCTCGGGTTGTTCACCGGAGCACGCGTGTGCGAGCAAGTGCGCTCGGGCATTGCGGCCTTGCCGCGCGGACAGCGCGCCGCCGGTCTCGCCATGGGTTTCACCGAATGGCAGACCTACCGGTACATTTTGATGCCGGTTGCGTATCGCATCATCGTGCCGCCGCTCACGTCGGAATTTTTGAACGTGTTCAAGAACTCGGCGGTGGCGTCGACCATCGGTTTGCTCGAATTATCGGCGCAGGCACGGCAGCTCGTCGATTACACCGCGCAGTCGTATGAGTCGTTTATCGCCGTGACGCTTGCCTACATGCTGATCAATCTGATCGTCATGCAACTCATGAAAGTGGTCGAAGCCAAGACTCGGCTGCCCGGCTACATTGGAGGCAAGTGATGCATCATTTCAATTGGAGCAGTGTGCTGAGCTCGCTGCCTACGCTCTGGACCGGCGCCATCATCACGTTCAAGATCACGCTGCTCGCGCTCGTGTTCGGCATTCTCTGGGGCACCGTGCTGGCGCTGTTGCGCCTCTCGGGAATCAAGCCGCTCGAATGGTTCGCGAAGGGCTATGTCACGCTGTTCCGTTCGATTCCGCTCGTGATGGTGCTGCTGTGGTTCTTTTTGATCGTGCCGCAATTCCTGCAGAATGTGCTGGGGTTATCGCCGGAAATCGATATCCGTTTAGCCTCCGCCATGGTCGCGTTCTCGTTGTTTGAGGCCGCGTATTATTCGGAGATCATCCGTGCCGGCATTCAGGCAGTGTCGCGCGGGCAGGTGAACGCGGCGTTCGCGCTCGGCATGACGTACACGCAGTCCATGAGGCTGATCGTGCTGCCGCAGGCGTTTCGCGCCATGGTGCCGCTGCTGCTCACGCAGGCTATCGTGTTGTTCCAGGATACGTCGCTGGTGTATGTGATCAGCCTCGCGGACTTTTTCCGCACGGCAACGAATGTGGGCGATCGCGACGGTACGACCGTCGAAATGGTGTTGTTCGCCGGCGCTTGTTATTTCGTGGTGTGCCTGGTCGCATCCGGTCTCGTCAAAAGTCTTCAGAAAAAGGTCGCTCGATGATCTCACTCAAGAATGTTTCGAAATGGTATGGCCCGTTTCAAGTGCTCACCGATTGCACGACGGAAGTCAAAAAAGGCGAAGTAGTGGTGGTGTGCGGTCCGTCGGGCTCGGGTAAGTCGACGCTGATCAAGACCGTGAACGGACTCGAGCCGTTCCAGAAGGGCGAGATCACGATCAATGGTCAATCGATCGGCGACAAGAAGACCAACCTGTCGAAGCTGCGCGCGAAAGTCGGCATGGTGTTCCAGCACTTCGAACTGTTTCCGCATCTGACGATCGTGCAGAACCTGACGCTCGCGCAGATCAAGGTGCTGGGACGCTCGAAGGACGAAGCAACGGCGAAGGGATTGAAGCTGCTGGAGCGCGTGGGACTTTCCACGCAAGCCGATAAATTCCCCGGTCAGCTCTCCGGCGGGCAGCAGCAACGGGTGGCGATTGCGCGGGCGTTATCGATGGACCCGATTGCCATGCTCTTCGATGAACCCACGTCCGCGCTCGATCCGGAAATGATCAACGAAGTGCTCGACGTAATGGTCGAACTGGCGCAGGAAGGCATGACCATGATGTGCGTCACGCACGAAATGGGCTTTGCGAAGAAGGTCGCGCATCGCGTGATCTTCATGGACAAGGGCTTCATTGTGGAAGACGACAAGAAGGACGCGTTCTTCGAGAATCCAAAGTCGGATCGGGCGAAAGACTTCTTGGCGAAGATCTTGCACTGATTGCTTGACGCGGGTTTTGGTTCGGTTAGCGCTGCCTGACCGGCTAACCCGCCGCGTTGTTTCCATTGTTTTCAAGAAGCACGCGACGAAAAAATGGCCGTTCCGGCGTGAGCTGGAAAGGCCATTTTTTTTGTCTTCGTAGTCCAGCGTCACTCGCTGGTTGACGCTGCTTTCGTGTTGTCTTGTGTCACTGCATCGGGCGCATTTTTCTTCAGCGATTCAATCCCGGCATCTCTCGCCGCTGCGCTGCTGTACGCCTCGCTGACGCCAATAATTTCGTGATTGCCAGCCTTCAGGTTGAAATAAGGCGCGCCGCTTTTATCCGTCTTGCGCTCGTACCTTTCGTCGATCAGCGCATTTGCCTTGACGGACGCAATCCCATGTTCGGCCGACGCACGCGTCACATACGTTTCGCTCTTGAGGATCGGTTCGCCGTTGGCTGCCCGCAGGTTGAAATAGAACTGGCCGTTGCGGGCACGGTCGATGACGAATTTTCCTGACATTGCATGAGCTCCCTGGAGAGTGGAACAAGCGTGAGTTCAGGTGATCCTTCTGCCGCGAAACTACTCTCGATTCATTCGATACCTAGTTCGGTCTCCACATCCGCCGTCGTCTCGATAGTCTCAACCCGCAGCACCGATTCAACGCAAACCTTGCACAGCGGCTCGCGCGCTTTCTCCGCGACATCCGCCGGCACCGGCACATTGACCGTCTTGAGCAACGCGCCGTGCTGGAACAAAGCGAGATCGCCGGGTGCGAAGCGCGTCCAGATTTCGTCGTCGGTAAGCGGCGACGTGGCGATCACCGCGACGCGATCTTCCGGCGTGGTGTATTTCGCGAAATCGATCGACATGTCGGCGTCGATCAAATGCGCCGTGGAGAACGGCCAACTGCGCACGAGGTAATACAGATGCGTGGAGCAATGCGTGAACAGCGCCTGGCCGTTCGACATCAGGAAATTGAATACGCCGAATTGCGTAATTTCGCGCGTGAGCCGCTCAAGCGCCGCGAACAGTTCGTCCAGCGGCGGCTGGCAGCCCGGGAATTCGCGTCGCAGGCCTTGCAGCAAGGCGCAGAATGCCAGCTCGCTGTCCGTGGTGCCGACCGGTTGATATTGTCCGCTCAGGCAGGGCTTGTAGTCTTGCAGGTCACCGTTGTGCGCGAAAATCCAGTGCCGTCCCCACAACTCGCGCATGAACGGATGGCAGTTTTCCAGCAGGATGTGCCCTTGCGTCGCCTTGCGGATATGCGCAATTGTGTTCTTCGATTTAATCGGATATCGCTTCACCATTTCGGCGAGCGGTGAACTGGCCGACGACTGGTGATCGATGAAAAGGCGGCACGCCTTGTCCTCGAAGAACGCAATGCCCCAGCCGTCCGCGTGATGGTCGGTAACGCCGCCACGCGCCGCGAAACCGGTGAACGAGAAGGTCACGTCCGTTGGTTCCGCGCAGTTCATTCCGAGAAGTTGGCACATTGCTGAGGCTGCAGACAGACTGGGTGAATGGAGCTAACCGTTACAATACGGCTTAACCAAAGCATAGCACCGACGAAACCGCCAAAAAATCGCGGCTTCCGACTGTAGATGGCATCGTTGTGGAATTTCCACGGTACGCGTCAGCTGGCGGGAGAAAAACTGACCGATTGGGATGGGTGCTTTGCTGTCAGCTTCATTAAGCGCGCATTCTCGGCGCATGATTCAGTGATTCGTTCGCGCCGCGTGCCGGTGCCTCATTCACGCTTGCGTTTCCCGTCCGTGTTCATGCTTTTTGGTTTCGCGGCCGTCACTGTCCCTGCGTTTCCGTCATCCGATTATTTTCATCGCCATCACGCCAATGTCCGCTTCCACGCCTGCTTCCGCCTCTACCATTGACTCCGTTGACTCGATCACGCTTGCGCGTCCCGACGATTGGCATTTGCACGTACGCGACGGCGCGGTGCTTGCGGCCGTGCTGCCGCATACGGCACGGCAGTTCGGCCGCGCGATCATCATGCCGAACCTGCGACCGCCGGTGACAACGACCGACATGGCGGCAGCGTATCGCGGGCGTATTCTGGCGGCGTTGCCCACAGACGGCCCGGGTGCGCGTTTCGAGCCGTTGATGACGCTTTATCTCACCGACAACACGCCGCCCGACGAAATTCGCCGCGCCCGCGAGAGCGGTTTTGTCCATGGCGTGAAGCTTTATCCGGCGGGCGCAACGACCAATTCGGATGCAGGCGTGACGAGCATCGCGAAGTGCGCGAAAACGCTGGAAGCGATGCAAAAGCATGACTTGCCGCTGCTCGTGCACGGTGAAGTGACAGACCCGGCTATCGATATGTTCGATCGCGAGAAGGTGTTTATCGATCGGGTGATGACGCCGTTGCGCAGCGATTTTCCCGCGCTGAAGGTCGTGTTCGAGCACATCACGACGAAAGACGCTGCTGATTACGTCCGCGATGCCGACGGCCCGACCGGCGCCACGCTGACCGCGCATCATCTGCTGTACAACCGCAATGCATTGTTTGTGGGCGGAATCCGGCCGCATTACTACTGCTTGCCGGTGCTCAAGCGCGAGACGCATCGGGTGGCGCTGCTCGCTGCGGCGACCTCGGGCAATCCGCGTTTTTTCCTCGGCACCGACAGCGCGCCGCATGCGAAGGGCTTGAAGGAGCACGCGTGCGGATGTGCCGGTTGCTACACGGCGCTGCACGCGCTGGAGCTCTACACGCAAGCGTTCGATCAAGCCGGCGCGCTTGATCGCCTTGAAGGTTTCGCGAGTTTCCACGGCGCAGACTTTTATGGTTTGCCGCGCTCGAAAGAGAGCGTGACGCTGCGTCGCGAACCCTGGACGCTCCCAGCGGAATTCATGGCGGGCGATGATGAAATCGTGCCGCTGGGCGGCGGTGAATCGATTGGCTGGCGCATGGAGTGACGGTTGCCGGGGCACGCTCGGGGCTTTGAGCGAAACCCCGTGCCTCTTGAGCTACTCGTATGTCCGATCGTGAAAATTCACTGAAGCCTGACAACGCGGAAACGGCATCGCCGTCAACCGATACCCTCGCCGCGCAGCGCTTTATGGATATCGATTGGTCAAGTCCGTGGCTTGCGCCGCTAGCCGAACGTGGCGAGCGCTGGCGTCGGGCCGCGCTCACTAGCTACTCAGCCTATCTGTCGACTCTTAACGTCGATGCACACGCCGACTCGCGCGTGACCGGACGTGGCGAGCCGCTTTCGTTCATCGCTCAGGACAAACTGCCGACGGGTGCCTCGTACGAAGGGCATATTGCCGAGACGGGCTGCGTGCCCACGCGCTACAACTTGCACGATTTCTTCAATGGCTCAATGTGGTTCCAGTATCCGCGCATCAAGGCGGCGTTGAACGCCCGTCAGGCTGCGGAAATCGATGTGTTCGGCATCGGTCCCACAAGAGGCGCAGCGCGTGATGCCCTGACGCTCTTCGATGAAAACGCGATCCTCGTTGCCTGTGCAGACGCTTCGCTGGCCGCAGCACTTCGAGCCTTCGAATGGCGCACGTTGCTGGTCGACCAACGCGCCGCCTGGGGCTTTCGATGCGAGGCGCGCATCTTCGGCCACGCGCTTTTGGAAAAGCTGGTTGCGCCTTACAAGGCATGCACGGGACACGCCTGGATCGTGGAAGTAGAGCCCGCTTATTTCTCCGCCACCGATACCGGCCGCCGCGCGATCCTCGACCACGCAGTAGCTGAACAGCTTAAGAACGAAGCCATTTCCAGCCGATGCTTCACGCCGCTACCGGTGCTGGGCGTGCCGGGCTGGTGGCCTGCAAACGAAGCCGCGTCTTTCTACGATGACCCTCAGGTCTTTCGATCCGGCCGCCGGTTGCGGGCTTAGCATGTGCAAGTGCCCAACCGTGAGGCCGCGGCACCCCCCATGCTAAAATCATCGGCGCAAAGTAGGCCAGGCAGTCGCGGCTGATCCGGTTTCGGCCGGAGAGGGCGAGGAAAGTCCGGACTCCACCAGGCAGGGTGATGGCTAACGGCCATCCGTGGCGACACGCGGAACAGGGCAACAGAAAGCAAACCGCCGATGGCCCCGGGCGCAAGTTCGGGGATCAGGTAAGGGTGAAACGGTGCGGTAAGAGCGCACCGCGGCTGCTGCAAGGCAGACCGGCAAGGTAACCTCCACCCGGAGCAATTCCAAATAGGCAGGCGCGCATCCTCGTGATGCAGGACGGTGCCTCCGTCTCGTCTGCGGGTAGGGAGCTTGAGCGCGCCAGTAATGGCGCGACTAGAGGAATGGCTGCCACGCGCGTTACGCTTTCGGGCGTGAGGCGTGCACAGAATCCGGCTTATCGGCCTGCTTTGTGAGATTCAAAAAGAAAGCCGGCGTCGGTGATGACGTCGGCTTTTTTTCGTCCTGCATTTCTTCGAGCGCGGAATCAGCTCGCGACGATATCGAAGGAATGGGTCAATTCAGCCGTCTTCGCCAGCATGATCGACGCCGAGCAGTATTTGTCGTGCGAGAGGGTGATTGCGCGTTCGACCGTCGCGGGATTCAGGTTCTTGCCTGTCACCGTGAAGTGGAAGTGGATCTTCGTGAAGATCTTCGGATCTTCGCTTGCGCGTTCGGCCTTGAGCGTTACGGAGCAACCCACGACTTCCTGACGGCTTTTCTTCAGGATCATCACGACGTCGTACGCGGTGCAGCCGCCCGTGCCGAGCAAGACCATTTCCATTGGCCGCGGCGAAAGGTTGCGGCCGCCGCCTTCGGGCGCGCCATCCATTGTGACCAGGTGGCCGCTGCCCGTTTCCGCGGCAAACGCCATTCCGTCCTGCCCCATCCAGCTAACTTTGCATTCCATGAGAAAACTCCAATGCGAGAAGACGCTTGTCTACTCGTCTTGATTGTAGCGTTTTAGCTGATTGTAGGAATCGCAGCGATGTCATCAATTGCGCCAGCGACACGGCATTGCTGCGTTGCAATACATTAGACGAATTAGCGATTTCCCTGCTGAAAATAAGGTGTTTCGAGTGCGATTCGGGAGTGTAAGGGTTTTTGATTTTTAGATAAGTGATTGATTGTAAATAATAAATTGTAGTAATTTTTGCGCTTTCTTAATTTTACATTGTGAGATTCAATTCCATAATGCAAATTTACTTGCTTTGCACAAAAGCCCTTCATATACTTGCTCTGTCTCCTCCACCTCCTCCTAGGTGGATTCAGCCCGAGCCCAAGGTTCGGGCTTTTTTTCGTCTGCTTTAACGTGGGTTTTGGTCAGATCGAGCCCGGCGGGTCGCTCGCGAAGTTCCCCGCAATGTCATCGCTCAACGCTAAATCTGGGTGAATTCAACTGGCCGACAGGCAAATTTTGACTTCACATCGAAATTTCCCTTATAATTCAAAGTTCTCTATCCGCACCATGCCCGCGGGTGAGAACCAGGGAGAGCCCGCACGCGCCTCGATGCGCACTTTCATACAAGCGGGACAAAGCAGGGCAGAATTATTTTTTGGATCGATCATGAAGACGTTTTCCGCAAAAGCCCATGAGGTGACGCGTGAATGGTACGTGATTGACGCGACGGATAAGGTTCTCGGACGTGTCGCCAGTGAAGTGGCCGCCCGACTTCGCGGCAAGCACAAACCCGAGTTCACCCCGCACGTCGACACTGGCGATTTCATCGTCATCATCAACGCCAGCAAGTTGCGCGTCACGGGCAACAAGGGTACTGACAAGAAGTACTATCGTCACTCGGGCTATCCGGGCGGCATCTACGAAACGACGTTCAACAAGATGCAAGAACGCTTCCCGGGCCGCGCGTTCGAGAAGGCCGTTAAAGGCATGTTGCCGAAAGGTCCGCTCGGCTACGCGATGATCAAGAAGCTCAAGGTCTACGCTGGCGCAACGCATCCGCATACGGCTCAACAGCCTAAAGCGCTCGAGATCTAAAGGGAGCCCATATGATCGGTAATTGGAATTACGGTACGGGCCGCCGCAAGAGCGCCGTTGCTCGCGTGTTCATCAAGTCCGGTACGGGCGAGATCATTGTCAATGGCAAGCCCATTGCTGATTACTTCTCGCGCGAAACGTCGCTGATGATCGTGCGCCAGCCGCTCGAACTGACGAGCCACGCCACCACGTTCGACATCAAAGTCAACGTGAACGGCGGCGGCGAAACGGGTCAGGCCGGTGCAGTTCGCCACGGCATCACCCGCGCGCTGATGGACTACGACGCAACGCTGAAGCCCACGCTGTCGCAAGCTGGCTTCGTTACCCGCGATGCTCGTGAAGTTGAACGTAAGAAGGTTGGTTTCCACAAGGCACGTCGCAGGAAACAATTCTCGAAGCGTTAAGCTGTTTGGCGGTTTCGTCGTTTTTGCGGCGAAATGGCTCGAAAAGCCGCCTGCGTGTATGCGCTGGCGGCTTTTTTCGTGGCTTTCGTGGCGGATGCTCAACAGATTGCAGCAGTCTTTTGGCGATGTTCCAAGCAGCCACGGCAATTTCGGGATAGTGTGGACCGATAGCCTATTGATTACATGGGCTTCCAGCACGATATTGAGATCAGCCCTACAATAGTCCCTAGAAGCTTTTTTGGAGAGTTCGAATGAACGCTGTCACCGATACCCCCACGACCGAAATGCCGTTGCCGTTTGTTTTCACCGACGCAGCAGCTGACAAGGTCAAGCAACTGATCGACGAAGAAGGTAATCCGGAATTGAAGCTGCGTGTGTTCGTGCAAGGCGGCGGCTGTTCGGGTTTCCAGTATGGCTTTACGTTTGACGAAGCCATCAACGAAGACGACACCGTGATGGACAAAGCTGGCGTACAGCTCCTGATCGATTCAATGAGCTATCAATACCTCGTCGGCGCTGAGATTGACTACAAAGACGATTTGAACGGGGCGCAGTTCGTGATCAAGAATCCGAATGCAACCAGCACCTGCGGTTGCGGCTCGTCGTTCTCGGCTTGATTGTGATTAGTTGAATCGACTGCGCGGCGAAATGATGTTGTGAAACGGAGCCTTCGGGCTCCGTTTTTGTTTTGTGCAGCCTCAGGCCTCAACGAGACCTCACGAGACTTCAACGCGGATAAATCGCCCCTAGGACCCGTTCCCCGGCGGCGCCTGTCACCGTTGAGACATTACCCGGCTTACGGGCCACGCAGCGCATTGCAAGCCATGCGAATGCCAATGCTTCCACCTGCTGTGGCGGCACGCCGAGCGCTTCAGTGGTCATCAGGCGGACACCCGCCACGCCGCTCTCTCCAAGCGCCTGCTGGATAGCCTGCATCAACACCGGATTACGGGCGCCGCCGCCGCAAACATAGACCGCGCGGCAATCGGAAGCATGCCGCTCGATCTCTCTCGCCACGGTGATGGCAGTCAACGCGACAAGCGTGGCCTGTACATCTTCGGGCGATAGCGTTTCAAAACCGACGAGCTTGGTATCGAGCCACGCGGGGTTAAACAGATCCCGGCCGGTGCTTTTGGGTGGCTGCTGTTCGAAGAACGGTTCGTTGAGCAGCGTGTTCAGCAGCGGGCGATGCACCTGGCCTCGTGCCGCGAAATGACCGCCTTCGTCGAAGGGGCGTTTCAGATGCCGGTGCGCCCATTCGTCCAGCAATGCGTTCGCGGGTCCGCAATCGAAGCCATGAACACTGCCGTTGGCCGAGAGAATGGTGATATTGCTGATGCCGCCCAGATTGCAGACCACGCGCGTCTCGTTCTTGCTGCTGAAAATGGTCGCGTGAAAGGCCGGGACGAGCGGCGCGCCTTGGCCTCCGGCGGCGACATCGCGGCTGCGGAAGTCGGCAACTATATCGACGTTGGTCATTTCTGCGAGCAGCGCGGGATTGTTGATTTGCCGCGTGTAACCCTTTTCCGGCCTGTGACGCACGGTCTGCCCGTGTACGCCGATCGCGCGGACTTTTGCGGACGAATAGCCGCTCATGCTTGCCAGTTCGTGGCAACACACGGCGTAACGCGTGGCCAGCGCGTTGGCTGCAAGGGCTTCGCGTTCCAGTTCGTTGTCGCCAGGGGTCTGAAGGGCGAAGAGCGCGTCGCGCAGGCCTTGCGAGAATCCGACATGGGCCTCTCCGAGCACAACGGGCGGCTTACCGGCGGTGAACTGGACGGCAATGCCATCCACGCCATCCATGCTCGTACCCGACATCAGCCCAAAGTACACGCCGTCCGCCATATCGCCTGTTTCCATCGCCTCGGTCCGTCGCGCCACGTTGCTCTCCTGTTCGATGCGGGTTCACCGATGACCGGGTTTTAGCAGCCATCGATGCAATTCTTACGGCCAAAGCGGCCGCGATGGACCGATTATCCACGCATCGATGCCGCGCGTTAAGCCGTTGGCCATTCGGTCACGTTTCGCGCGTTGTATTCGGCTTCCCGGCGTCCGAAACATGGCCGAATGGCCAACGCGCGGGGAAAATGGGGCGAAGGAAGTCGACATCACGTAAAATCCGTTGCCTGAACAAGCGAATGCCGCGCGTTTTTTCCGTGTCCGAACGTGAGCATGGACGAATCTCGAAACAGCGGCTGTTGCCCGATTGGCGCCTGTTAGCGCCCCGAATAAATCACCCGAAAAGTTGCAAGCATGACCACTGAACCGAACGACGCTCCGGCTTCGGCTGCGAAAACCTTGCCCCTCACCGACGAAGTGCAGGCGGCTCTTGCCATCGCGAAACGGGGCTGTGACGAGCTACTGATTGAAGCCGAGTTCGCACAGAAGCTGGCTCGAAGCGCCGCAAGTGGCAAGCCGCTGCGTATCAAGCTTGGGCTCGATCCGACCGCGCCCGATATTCACATCGGCCATACGGTTGTCCTGAACAAAATGCGTCAGTTGCAGGACCTTGGCCACACGGTGATCTTCCTGATCGGCGACTTCACGTCGCTGATTGGCGATCCGTCAGGGCGTAACGCCACGCGGCCGCCGTTGACGCGTGAGCGGATCGAAGAGAACGCGAAGACTTATTTCGAGCAGGCTGCGCTCGTGCTCGATCGTGAAAAGACCGAGATGCGTTACAACAGCGAGTGGTCCATGCCGCTCGGCGCCGACGGCATGATCAAGCTCGCGTCGCGCTATACGGTCGCGCGGATCCTTGAGCGCGAGGATTTCACGAAGCGCTACCAGGGTGGAATGCCTATTTCGATTCATGAGTTGCTGTATCCGCTCATGCAAGGCTACGACTCGGTTGCGCTGAATGCCGATCTCGAACTCGGCGGCACGGACCAGAAGTTCAACCTGCTGGTTGGCCGTGAATTGCAAAAGCAATACGGCCAGGAGCAGCAATGCATCTTGACCATGCCGCTGCTGGAAGGGCTGGACGGCGTCGAGAAGATGTCGAAGTCGAAGCACAACTACATCGGCATTAGCGAGAAGCCCTCAGACATGTTCGGCAAGCTGATGAGCATCTCTGACACGCTCATGTGGCGCTACTTCGAATTGCTGTCGTTTAGAAGCATGGAAGAGATTGCGCGTTTCAAAAGCGAAGCCGAGGGTGGTCGCAACCCGCGGGATTTCAAGGTGCTGCTGGGGCAGGAGATCGTTACGCGTTTCCATTCGCCGGCTGACGCTGAGCGGGCGCTGGAAGACTTTAACCATCGTGCGAAGGGCGGTGTGCCGGACGAAATTCCGTCGGTGACGCTCAATGGCGCTCCGCTCGCGATCGGGCAACTGCTGAAGCAAGCCGGGCTGGTGCCTTCGACCAGCGAAGCGCTGCGCAATATCGAACAGGGTGGCGTGAAGATCGACGGCGCGATCGTGTCGGACAAGGGCTTGAAGATCGAAGCGGGCGAGTTTGTGGTGCAGGTCGGCAAGCGCCGCTTCGCGCGCGTCACGCTGGCAGCGTAAGCGCGTGATCGCACTCATTCAGCGTGTCTTGCGAGCTGACGTTCGTGTGGGCGACCGCGTGACGGGTGCGATCGATGCCGGCTTGCTGGCGCTTGTGTGCGCGGAGCGAGGCGACACGCCCGCAGTCGCCGACAAGCTCCTGGCGAAGATGCTGGCGTATCGGGTTTTTAGCGATGCCGCCGGCAAAATGAATCTGCCGGTGCGGGACATAGATGGCGCCGGGCGCGCGGGCGGCGTGTTGCTGGTATCGCAATTCACCCTCGCCGCCGATACCTCCAGCGGGCTGCGGCCAAGCTTCACACCGGCTGCGCCGCCAGAAGAAGGCCGCAAGCTGTTTGATTACTTCGTTTCGCAAGCACGCGCCGCGCATCCCATTATCGAAACGGGCGAGTTCGGCGCGGATATGCAAGTGTCGCTGGTCAACGACGGGCCCGTCACGTTCTGGCTACAAGTTCGTCCCTGAGACGTCTTTGAGATGTCCCCGGGACGTCCCCTGAGTTTTGTCACTGCACCCGTCGTTCCAGGGGCATCTTCCGGAATTTCACGTATCTCATGACCACGCAAGTTCTCTTCATCAGGCACGGCGAAACCGACTGGAATCGCATCAAGCGTATTCAGGGGCACATTGATATTCCGCTGGCTTCAAGTGGCATGGTGCAAGCAGGGCAACTGGCGCAGCGTCTCTTACAGGAGTCGAAAGCCGGCGCCCAGCTGGACGCCATCTATTGCAGCGATCTGCTGCGCGCTCAGCAAACGGCCCAACCCTTTGCAGATGCGCTTGGTTTGACGCTGAACTTGAACGCAGGTCTGCGCGAGCGTTTATACGGTGACTTTCAAGGTCACAGCAGCGATGAGATCCGGGGGAAGTATCCCGAGGAATACGCGATCTGGCAGAGCCACAATCCGGACTTCTCGCCGCCCGCAGGTGAATCGCAACGAGCATTCTCACAACGTGTGCTGAACGCTGTCGAGCCGATCGCGGCCGCGCATCCGGACGGACGCATTGCCGTTGTTGCCCACGGAGGGGTGCTGGATTGCATTTACCGGTTCGTGCGCGGCGTGCCGCTCGACGCGCCACGCGACTGGCCGCTGCTGAATTCCAGTATTAATGTAGTGGACTTTGAGAACGGTCAAACGAAGATCGTGTCCTGGGGCGATGTCGCGCATCTTTCGTCCCCCGGCAGCGACGACGACCTCAAGGAAGTCCCGCGCTAGAGCAAATCAGGCTTCATCGCCGCGCGGCGACGGGCTCGTTTGGACACGCCATTGTTCAGCGCCCAACGTATCAACGGCGCAATCATCTTGATGCCTGGCCGCGTCCACGCGCGACGTAGCGTCGAGAGTGCGCTGAATCCGAGCATCGATTGCGCCCAGTCAGGCAGCAGGTCCACACCCGCGTTCAGGATTAGCGCGCTGGCGGGTTTCATCGCGACACTCGGCGTTGGTGCGTTCATCAGCACCTTCAGCACTTCCCGGGTACGGTCGCTTGCTTCCAGCTGTGGCTGCATTAACGCCAGATAATTGTCGATCTCCGCGCAACTCTTCGGCACATTGGTCGCGCCGAGCATCTCGGCTATGGTCGACGTCTCCGCGTAATAGCGATCCTGTGCCTCGCGGGAAAGCAACGGGTTCACATATCGCAAATGCGCTTTCAGGAAACTCGATACTTCCGCGACGTGAACCCACCTCAGCAACTCGGGATCGCTTGCACGATATGGCCGTCCGTCGGGGGCCGTGCCCGTCACGGAGAGGTGAATCTGCTTTACACGTTCGATGAGCGCAAGCGCGTCATGCTTATTGCCGTAGGTCGTACCCGCGATAAACGTGGCCGTGCGGCGCAGGCGTCCGAGAATATCGGTGCGAAAGGTGGAATGGTCCCAGACGCCCGCGAGCGCTATTGGGTGAAGGGCTTGAAGCAGCAGGGCGCTGACGCCGCCGGTCATCATGGACGTGAAGTCGGCGTGGACTTTCCAGCAAATTGCGTCCGGTCCGAACAGTCCCGGGTCGCCCGGCGGCGACGAATAATCCAGCGATGGCCCACTGCCGGTAGTCAGGCTCGTGACGCCGTTGGCAAGTCGGGAGCGCACTCGCTTGACTAACGAGCCGGCGAAACCGGATGAATCGTCAGGGCGCGGACTGGCTTGATCGGACATCGCTTCGGCTATCCAAGGGGCTATTACGCTGACGCCGCTGGCTCAGCTATCTGTGTTGGCATCCCACAGTTCGCGGACCGGGCCGGCGTCGGGAGCGGCTAGCCCAAAGTGGCGATACGTGAGTAACGTGGCAACGCGCCCGCGCGGCGTGCGCTGTAAATATCCCTGCTGAATCAAATAGGGTTCCAGCACGTCTTCAATGGTGTCGCGTTCTTCGCCGATAGCTGCTGCCAGATTGTCGACGCCGACCGGACCGCCATCGAATTTGTGCAGGATGGCTTCCAGTAGTTTCCGGTCCATCAGGTCGAAGCCGACCGGATCGACGTCGAGCATCTTCAACGCGGCATCGGCGACGTCGGCTGTGATGTTGCCGTCCGCTCTTACTTCAGCGTAATCACGTACGCGCCGCAATAACCGGTTCGCAATGCGCGGTGTGCCACGCGCCCGCTTCGCAATTTCCAACGCCCCTTCCGGGACAATATCCGCCTTCAGCAGCGACGCCGAGCGCGTGACAATCCGCGCCAGTTCGCTAGCGGTGTAGAACTCCAGCCGCGACACAATGCCGAAGCGATCGCGTAACGGATTGGTCAGCATGCCAGCCCGCGTGGTCGCGCCAACCAGCGTGAACGGCTGCAAATCCAGCTTGACGCTGCGTGCCGCGGGACCTTCACCGATCATGATGTCGATCTGATAATCCTCGAGCGCCGGATACAGAATTTCTTCGACGACCGGCGACAGCCGGTGGATTTCGTCGATGAAAAGCACATCGTTCTTCTCAAGATTGGTCAGCAGCGCGGCGAGGTCGCCGGCGCGTTCCAGGACCGGTCCCGACGTCTGCCGCAGATTAACGCCCATCTCCCGCGCGATGATATGCGCCAGCGTGGTCTTGCCGAGACCCGGCGGCCCGAACAACAGAACGTGATCGAGCGCCTCGGAGCGCCGCCGCGCGGCCTCGATAAAAATCTGGAGCTGATCGCGGATCTTCTCCTGCCCGACGTATTCATCGAGATCGCGCGGCCGCAGCGCGCGCTCGAACACTTCCTCGTTCGGCGAGACGGGAGTAGCCGAAATGATGCGTTCGGCAGCGAGTTTGTCGGTTTCTATCATGCGTCGATTGTACCGCGTGGCTCGAACACGAAAAGCTGGCCGATCGGCCGACTGTTGGCCGGATCAGCCGCGTGAGAGACTGGCCTGACTAGCTCTTGGAGAGCGCTTTCAGGGCCAGCTTGATGCCTTCCGAGACGCCCGTGCCGGCCGGAACATTCTTGACCGACATCAGCGCTTCTTTTTCGGAGTAACCCAGTGACAGCAATGCATTCAGGATATCGCTCGCGTGATCGGGGCCGCTCACCGTGCCCGTTGCCGTGCCCAGATCCGCGCCAAGCTTGCCCTTCAGTTCGAGCAGCAGGCGCTCGGCCGTCTTCTTGCCAATGCCGGGCGTGCGCGTCAGCCGCGCGGCGTCCTGCATCGTCACGGCCTGCGCGAGTTCCTGAACGCTCATGCCGGACAGAACAGCGAGCGCCATGCGTGCACCAATGCCACTGATCTTGAGCAGTTCACGGAAGGTCGTGCGCTCCTGTTGCGTACCGAAGCCGTACAGCAAATGCGCGTCTTCACGAACGATCAACTGAGTCAGCAACACGATCCTTTCGCCGCTGTTCGGCAGGTTGTAGAAGGTGCTCATGGGTACGGCGATCTCGTAGCCTACGCCGCCGCAATCAACGAGCAAGTACGGTGGGTTTTTTTCCAGCAAAACGCCTGCAATGCGACCAATCATGGTGAGGAACTTGTAGTGGAGTTAGCCGACGAGGCGGCCGCGCCGTACGCGCAGGCCCTTTTTAGCCAGCGATGGTGCGATCTCGCCGAGCGCAGTCATCGCGCCGCCTGCGTGCGCGTGGCAGATGGCCATGCCGAGCGCATCGGCGGCGTCGGTGCCCGGCACCCCCGTGAGCGCGAGCAAGCGCACGACCATTTGCTGCATTTGTTCTTTCGTTGCGCGGCCGTAGCCCACCACGGCTTGCTTCAACTGCAGCGCCGTGTATTCGGCGACGGGCACGCCGCTCGCGACCAGGCCGCAGATTGCAGCGCCGCGCGCCTGGCCGAGCAGCAGCGTGGATTGCGGATTAACGTTGACGAACACTTTTTCGATCGCGGACTGGTCGGGCGCGTGTTGCCGGACCAGTGTCGAGATACCTTCGAAGATCGTGTGGAGACGCGACGGCAAATCGGCGTCGGCGGTCTTGATGACGCCGCTCGTCACATAGGTCAGCGTTTGACCGGTCTTGTCGATAACGCCGAACCCCGTCACGCGCAGGCCCGGGTCAATACCGAGAATTCTCATGGAGTGCCGTTGGAACGTAGTGCTTGCGATACTAACAGCGCGGCGCAAAAAGTAAAAAGCCCGGTGCGCCTGCCGGCTACCGGGCTCTCCGAAGGTAAAGCGTGCTTAGTGCCGGAAGTGACGCGTTCCGGTCAGGACCATCGCAATGTTGTGCTCGTCCGCAGCGGCAATCACTTCGTCATCGCGCATGGAACCGCCCGGCTGGATGACACAGGTCGCGCCAGCGTTGACCACCACGTCGAGGCCGTCGCGGAACGGGAAAAACGCGTCCGATGCCACCGCCGATCCGGCCAGCGACAAGCCAGCGTTCTGCGCCTTGATACTGGCAATGCGCGCCGAATCCACGCGGCTCATCTGGCCCGCGCCCACGCCGATCGTCATGCCGCCGCCGCAGAACACAATGGCGTTCGACTTCACGTACTTGGCAACACGCCACGCGAACAGCAGGTCGTCCATTTCCTTCGGCGTCGGGTGACGCTTCGTGACCACGCGCAATTCGTGCGGCTGGACGTTCTTCGAGTCCAGCGACTGCACGAGCAAGCCGCCGCCAACGCGCTTCAGATCGAATGCATTATGCCCGTCACCGAGATCGAGCTTCAGCAGACGCACGTTCTGCTTCGCCGCGAAAATCTGCTTGGCTGCGTCGCTGAACGAGGGCGCCATTAGCACTTCCACGAACTGCTTGGCAACAGCTTGCGCCGCCGCTTTATCCACTTCACGATTGAACGCGATGATGCCGCCGAACGCCGACGTAGGATCGGTCTGGAACGCTTTCGAATACGCTTCGTGTGCGTCCGCGCCAATCGCCACGCCGCACGGATTCGCGTGCTTGATGATCACGCAGGCGGGCACGTCGAAGGTCTTCACGCATTCCCACGCAGCGTCGGAGTCGGCAATGTTGTTGTACGACAGTTCCTTGCCCTGCAGTTGCTCGTAGTTCGCGAGCGCGCCGGCCGGTGTGGTGAGATCGCGATAGAACGCCGCGCTTTGATGCGGATTCTCGCCGTATCGCAGATCCTGCACCTTGGTGAACGCGAGGTTGAACGTCGACGGATACGTGTTGCGGCTCTTGTGCTGCAACTCGTCGGTCAGGCTCGTCAGGTAGTTCGTGATCGCGCCATCGTATTGCGCCGTGTGGGCAAACACCTTGGTGGCGAGCTTGAAGTTCGTCGCGTAGCTGACGGTGTTTTTCGCCGAGCGCATTTCGTCGAGAACGATCGCGTAATCCGCGGGATCGACAATCACCGTCACGTCACGATGATTTTTCGCCGCCGAACGCAACATGGTCGGGCCGCCAATATCGATATTTTCGATCGCGTCTTCCAGCGAGCATTCTTCTTTCGACACCGTCTGCACGAACGGATACAGGTTCACGACAAGCAGGTCGATAGTCGGAATGTCGTGCTGTTCGAGCGCGGCCATGTGTTCCGGCAGATCGCGGCGCGCGAGGATGCCGCCGTGAACCTTCGGGTGCAGCGTTTTCACGCGGCCGTCGAGCATCTCCGGGAAACCGGTGTAGTCGGCGACTTCGGTGACAGGCAGACCGGCATCGGCCAGGAGTTTCGCGGTGCCGCCGGTCGAGAGCAGGCTAACGCCTAACTCCGACAGCGATTTCGCAAATTCGACGATGCCAGACTTGTCGGAAACGGAAAGGAGCGCTTGCTTGATCATGATGGGAACGGCGGGAGCCGGTAGGGGAGTCGAGGGGAATCAGGAATTCGAGTCGACCGCCGTACGCCGCGACGGTCCGGGTGGTACATCAATAAGACAACTGCGTTAAATCAGTCCGTGCTGTTGCAGCTTCTTGCGCAGCGTGTTGCGGTTGATGCCCAGATATTCCGCCGCGAGCGATTGATTGCCCTCGGCTTGCTTCAGCACAACTTCCAGCATCGGCTTTTCGACGCACGAAATCACCATTTCGTAGACGTCGTGCGGTTTCGACCCGTCCAGGTCCTGGAAATAATTGTCCAGGCTCTGGCGGACGCATTGTTCTATGTTGTGTCTGCTCATGCGGCTAGTCGGTCTGTGTGGTTCTGCCCGTCGCACGATTCTTCAGCTTCGTCGTTGCCGCCGCGGTCGCCGTCCCCGCCGAGTTCTTCGACATAGACGAGACGGTCGGACAACGCCTTTTGGGCGTCGAAGAATTCGTTCACGGCGAGCAATTGTTCGCGTGTGGAATCCAGCGTGTTCATCCGATGTCTGAACGTGTTGGCGCCGGAAAGGCCGCGAGTGTACCAGCCGATGTGCTTGCGCGCTGTACGAACGCCCGTGAATTCGCCATAGAAATCATAGTGATCTTCGAGATGCTCATTCATCAGTTGCTGGATCTCGTCGATACGCGGCGCCGGCAAATATTCGCCGGTTGCCAGGAAGTGTTCGATCTCCCGGAAGAGCCACGGGCGCCCCTGCGCGGCGCGGCCGATCATGATTGCATCCGCACCGGTAATGGCCAGAACGTGGCGCGCTTTTTCCGGCGTGGCGATGTCGCCGTTGGCCACCACCGGAATACGTACGGACGCTTTGACGGCTGCAATGGTCTCGTATTCCGCGTCGCCCTTGTAGAGATCGGCGCGCGTGCGGCCATGCACGGTCAGCATGGAAATACCCGCGTCTTGCGCAATGCGCGCAATGTTCAGCGCATTTTTGTTCTCGCGATTCCAGCCTGTGCGGATCTTCAACGTGACGGGCACGGAGTCCGGGCCCACGCCGACTGCGTTCACCACCGCCTGCACGATCTGCGCGACCAGCGCTTCGTTTTGCAGCAATGCCGACCCAGCCGCCACATTGCAGACTTTCTTGGCTGGGCAGCCCATGTTGATGTCGATAATCTGCGCGCCGTTCGCCACGTTGTGACGCGCGGCTTCGGCGAGCATTTTCGGATCGGCACCGGCGATTTGCACGGAAATAGGCTCGACTTCGCCGGTGTGATTCGCGCGACGGAGCGTTTTCTCGCTTTTCCAGAGTTGCGCATTCGACGCGACCATTTCGGACACCGCGTAACCGGCTCCCATGCGTTTGCACAACTGCCGGAACGGGCGGTCCGTCACCCCGGCCATGGGGGCGACAAACAAGTTGTTGCGCAAAATGTGGGGGCCGATGGCCGGTGTGGAAATAGGCATGAAACTCGCGGTGTTCCCGGATAAAGGGATGCAAAAGCGCTTAAGGAAACGGCTATTTTAACGCGAACGCGCTGGGCCAATTAAGTCCAATCGACGCGCAAGTTGTTAAATCTTCTATGAATCTCGCGAACGTAATAGAGGAAAAGCTACAACTATCGACAGATGAATGCAGTGCACTGAACGCATGTTTGATGTGGTCAGCGCGTTAGGCCGAGTCGGATCTCATGCAAGGCGCGTCGGAGAAACAGTGGAGCGTAAGTGCCTGACGCGTGTCCATCGTGAGCAGCTTAGGAGAATCTGCGCGGCGCGGCATCCATAACTAAAAATGCTGCTCTCCGCACTCGCTCGAAGTCAGCGCCGTTGCCCGAACATCATCTGTCGCGCCAGCACGGTTTTAACCGACGGGACGAGCTCAAGCCCGCTCAAAGCCAACCCGCGCATCGCGGCGAGTGGGGGGAAATCGACGGTGAAAAGACGCGCGAGCGTATCGGTTGCGCCAATCGTCATGCGCCGGTCCAATGCGCGCCGTTGCGCAAAGAGACTCAACGCGACGGTAGTCGGGCCATTCGTCGATAACGCGTCGCACAACGCGTGCGCATCACGCAGACCCAGATTGAGTCCTTGCCCTGCAACGGGATGCAGCGTTTGCGCAGCGTTTCCGATAGCGACCGTGCGCCGGTCGACCAGTGCATTCAACGCATTCAGGCCGAGCGGGAACATTGCCCGTCCGGTGATGCGCGTGAAGCGGCCCATGCGCTCACCGAACGCGGAGCCGAGTTCAGCGAGGAATCCGGCGTCGGGGAGTTGCGAGCGCCGCGCCGCCTCTTCAGGGTCACAGCACCAGACGAGCGCGTAGTCTGCCTGGCGCGCGCCGCCGCTTGGCAGCAGCGCGATCGGTCCTTCGGGCGTGAAGCGTTCCCACGCGACGCCTGGTTGCGGCGCCGATACGCTCACCGTTCCGACAATAGCCGTCTGGCCATAATCGCGCGTGTTCTTGACGTCGGCGGAAAGGGGGGGCGAAGCATCCGCTTCCTTGTACAACCCGCCTTCGGCATTTACCAGAATGCGCGCGCGGATCGTGCGGTCGCCGGTGGCCGAATGAATCGGGAGCGTGACGCCATCATGGTCGTGCAAAGGTGTTGATGCCGTGGTTTCCGTGAACCAATGCACGCTGGTTTTGCTGACCGCTTGCGCGAGCGTTGCAACCAGCGAGCCATAACGCACGACGTAGCCGAGCGCGGGCAGGCCGTGTTCATCGTGATCGATGAGCGTGCGGCCGAACTGGCCGCGCTGCGAGACGTGAATGCGTTTGATCGGCGTGGCATCGGCGGGAAAACCGAGCGATGACTCGAGCATCGCGCGACTGCCATGCGACACCGCGATGGCGCGCGGATCGGAGGACGCCGCGTCAGGCGCGCGCGAATCGATCAACGCTATCGACAAGCGCGACGTCGCGCTCCGTTTCGCCAGCCAGCCGGCGAGCGCGAGCCCGACCGGACCTGCACCGACGATGGCGATATCGAAGTGATAATCGGCTGGCGGCGCGTGGCCGATAGTTTCCGCGGTTTCAATTTGCATCGGGTGTTTGCGCGTCGCGCATCAGGGCTTCGATTTCGTCGGCATCGACGGGCACTTCGCGTGTCATCAACTCACAACCATTCGCGTTGACGATCGCGTCATCCTCTATCCGGATACCGATATCTGCATACCGTTCCGGCACGTCCTCGGCCGCGCGAATATACAGACCCGGTTCGATGGTCAGCGTCATGCCCGCCTTCAACGTGCGCCACGCGCGCGCGCCCTGATCGTCGAGTTGCGCGTGGGCGTCGCGATAATCGCCGGCATCGTGCACGTCCATGCCGAGCCAGTGACTCGTCCGATGCATGTAGAAACGCTGATAAGCCCGCTCGGCGATGACATCGTCCACGGTGGCAAACTTGTTGCGGTCAATGATCCCCGTGTCCAGCAAACCCTGCGCCAATACGCGAACGGCGGCTTCGTGCGGCGCGTCGAAACTGACGCCTTCGCGGGTGGCATCGACGGCGGCATATTGCGCGCCCAGCACGATGTCGTAGATTTCCCTTTGCGCCGATGTGAACCGACCGCTGGCCGGAAACGTACGCGTGATGTCGGATGCGTAGCCGTCGAGCTCGCACGCGGCGTCGATCAGGATCAGGTCGCCCTCGCGCACGATCGTGTTGCCGGCCGGATAGTGCAGCGTGCACGCATTCGCGCCGGCCGCGACGATCGTGCCGTACGCGGGCGCTTGCGCGCCGCGTCGGCAGAACGTGTAGAGCAACTCGGCTTCAATTTCGTATTCGTGCATGCCGGGGCGGCAGGTTTGCATCGCGCGGCGGTGCGCTTGGGCCGAGATCGTGCCCGCGCGCCGCATGATCTCGAGTTCGTGCGCGTCCTTGATGAGGCGCATTTCGTCGAGCACCGGCAGCAGATCGATTGCTTTCGTCGGCGCTTTCACGCCGATCCGGCTCTGTGCCCGAACCGCCGCGAGCCAGCCGCGAACCTGCTCGTCGAGCTCGCCGGAACTGCCGAGCGCGTAGTGCAGCGCGGGGTTATCGGCGAGGAGGCGGGGCATTTCCGTATCGAGCTGATCGATGGGGAACGCTGCGTCAAAACCGAACGCGAGACGCGCGCCTACCGGGCCGTATCGGAAACCTTCCCACGTTTCGCGTTCGACGTTTTTCTCGCGGCAGAACAGGATGGCGGCGGGGTCAGCTGCGTCAGCGCTGGCGTTGAGGACCAGCGTTGCTTCCGGTTCCGTGAAGCCCGTCAGGTAATAGAAATAGCTGTCGTGGCGGAACGGGTAATCGGCGTCGCGGTTGCGCATGACTTCGCGCGCCGTCGGAACGATTGCCACGCCGCCGCCCGATTCCCGCAGCGCCGCGAGGACGCGGTCACGGCGGCTGCGGTAGACGTCGACGGCTAATAAGGATTGGGCTTCAGTCGATGAGTTCATTCAGCGATTGTAGCGCCGCCTCCGCCCGGCTTCACTCCTTCGATTCGGGCGCTTGATCGGCGGCGGGTTCCGCTGCGGCCGGGCGATTGCGCACGCTGCCGGCAATCATGTCGAAGCGGAACAGCCGGCATTCGAGCGCGCCGTTGAACAGCGGCGTTTTCGTCGATTCACGCAGCCGCAGCATGCCCGGCAGTTTTCGATCCGATGTCAGCACGTACGCGCGCCAACCCGGAAACTGCTGTTTCATCGCGTTGCCGAAGGAGATGAAAAACTCCTGGTCGGCGGGGTCCGGCTGCGCGCGGATGAATGCGTCCTCGTCTTCGTCGTGACCGCGATTCTTCGGTTCGCGAAGCTCGCCGCGCGGGCCGCGTCCGCGTACTTCGATCCGTTCGCCGTACGGCGGATTCGCGACCAGGATGCCGGGGGTGTCCGACGGTGGCGTCATGTGGCGCGCATCGAGTTGTTTCAACGACAACTCCGGCAAACCCGCGCGTTCCAGATTCGAGTACGCCTTGTCGAGCATGTCGCCGGAAATGTCGCTGCCGTAGATCTGGATATCCTCACGCGATGATGCCGCGGCGCGTTTGGCATCGACGGCTGCGCCTTTCAGCTTTTGCCACGCGTTCACGTCATATTGCTTCAGCTTTTCGAAGCCGAAACTGCGGTCAACGCCCGGTGCGATGTTCAGCGCGACTTGCGCCGCTTCGGCGAGGAAGGTGCCGCTGCCGCACATCGGATCGTAAAGCGGCGTGCCCGGCGTCCAGCCGGTCAGGCGCAAGATTCCTGCGGCGAGGTTTTCACGCAAGGGGGCTGCGCCTTTATCCAGGCGCCAGCCGCGTTTGAAGAGCGGGTCGCCGGAGGTGTCGAGGTAGAGCGTGCATTCGTTCAGCGTGAGGAACGCGAAGACGCGGACGTCGGGTTGCGCTGTGTCGACGCTCGGACGGTTGCCGGTCAATTCGCGCAAGCGGTCGCAGACGGCGTCTTTCACGCGCAAGGTCGCGAATTCCAGGCTGCGTAACGGGGATTTGATCGCGGTGATGTCGACGCGAATGGTTTCGTTCGGCGAAAACCATTTTTCCCATTGCTGCTGGTATGCGAGTTCGTAGATGTCGTGTTCGCTGCGATACGGGCCTTGCGCCAGTTTCAGCAACACGCGGCTTGCGATGCGCGAATGCAGGTTGGCGGCCATGCCGGCGGCCCATGAGCCGCGGAAATGCACGCCGCCCGGGACTTCCTTGCCGGTTCTGAATTGCGAGCCCTCGATGTGCTTCGCTCCGATTTCGCTGAGTTCGGCCGCAAGCGGGGCCTCGAGACCGCGCGGGCAGGGGACAAACCAGTCGAAAAGGAAAGTAGTGGCCATGGGGCGGTGCTTTTTTGGGAATCAAAGGGGGATATTGTACGCGGGGGAGGGGAAGGGAACGGGCTATACGCTGGCGGGCACTACAGATCAACAAAAACGCCGGTGGCCTGCAAGAGCACACCGGCGTTTCGTCTTTCGCTACAACAACCTCACTCCACCGCCTTAACCATATCCTCGATCACCTTCTTGGCGTCCCCAAAAACCATCATCGTCTTGTCCATATAGAACAGTTCGTTATCCAGCCCGGCATAACCCGCCGCCATGGACCGTTTGTTCACGATGATCGTCTTCGCCCGATAAGCCTCCAGAATCGGCATGCCCGCAATCACCGATTTCGGGTCCGTCTTCGCCGCCGGGTTCACCACGTCATTCGCCCCGAGCACGAGCACCACGTCCGTCTGCTGAAACTCACCGTTGATATCTTCCATCTCGTGGACTAACTCATAGTCCACTTCGGCTTCAGCCAACAACACGTTCATATGCCCAGGCATCCGACCAGCCACCGGGTGAATCGCGTACTTCACGTCGATGCCTTTCTCGAGCAGCTTATCGGTGAGTTCCTTCAGCGCGTGTTGAGCGCGCGCCACTGCCAAGCCATAACCCGGCACGATCACCACCGTTTCCGCATTGCCGAGCATGAACGCGGCGTCATCGGCGGAACCGGATTTCACCGGACGTTGCTCTTGCGCACCGCCCGTTGCCGCCGCACCGCCTTCGTTACCGAACCCGCCCAACAGCACGTTGAAGAACGAGCGGTTCATCGCGCGGCACATGATGTACGACAGAATTGCACCCGACGATCCCACCAACGAGCCGGCAATAATCAGCATCGGGTTATTCAACGAGAAGCCGATACCGGCCGCCGCCCAGCCCGAATACGAATTCAGCATGGACACGACCACGGGCATATCCGCGCCGCCGATCGGGATGATGATCAGCACGCCGAGCGCGAACGCGATCAGCGTCATGATCACGAACGGCAACCACGATTGCGTCAGCATGAAGATAATGCCGAACCCAAGCATCGCGATAGCCAGTAGCAGGTTGATCATGTGCTGGCCGGGATACACGACCGGCGCGCCCTTGAACAAGCGGAATTGATACTTGCCCGAGAGCTTGCCGAACGCAATAACCGACCCGGAAAACGTGATCGCACCCACAAACGTGCCAATAAACAATTCCACGCGATTGCCCACGGGAATCGGTTCACCCAACGCGGCAAGACCAAATGCTGAGGGTTCCGAAACAACGGCATAAGCAATACATACCGCCGCCAGACCGATCAGCGAGTGCATCGCGGCGACAAGTTCCGGCATCTTCGTCATCTCGACCTTCGCCGCGACGTACGCGCCAACTGCACCGCCGACCACGAGCGCCGCGAACAGCAAGCCAAGCCCGAGCGACAGATCCGACCCCAGCGCCGCTGCCTGCTTCACGATCAACGCGATGGTCGTGAGAATCGCGATCGCCATGCCGGCCATGCCGAACGTATTGCCGATGCGCGCCGTCTTCGGATTCGACAGCCCTTTGAGCGCCTGGATGAAACACACCGAGGCGATGAGATACAGGAGAGTGACAACGCTCATGCTCATTGCGCGGCCCCCTTCGAAGCGTTAGTAATCTGCTTGGGCGCTTTCTTCTTGAACATCTCGAGCATTCGCCGCGTGACCAGGAAGCCGCCGAACACATTGACCGCCGCCAACAACACCGCGAGCGTGCCGAAGAACTTGCCGGCACCGCCTATCGTCAGGCCGGCTGCAAGCATTGCGCCGACGATCACGATCGCGGAAATCGCGTTCGTCACCGCCATCAAGGGCGTGTGCAACGCGGGGGTGACGTTCCACACCACGTGATAACCGACGTAGATCGCCAGCACGAAGATGATCAGGTTGATGACCGTGTGATTTACCAGTTCCATGTCAGTCTCCTTTTATTCCGCGCGTGACCTGGCCGTCGCGGCACAGGAGCGTGGCGGCGACAATATCGTCGGCCATATCGATGTTCAGCGTCCCTTCCTTCGACACAATCAACTTGATGAAATCAAGCAGGTTGCGAGCGTAGAGGGCGGAGGCATCGGCGGCGACCATGGAAGCGAGATTCGTGTAACCGACCAGATGCACGCCATGTTTCGTCACGACCTGATCGACTTCGGTCAGCGGACAATTGCCGCCACGACGACCTTCGTATTCGGCGCCGCGACCCGCTGCCAGATCGACGATGACCGAACCCGGTTTCATCGCCTGGACGGTTTCCGCGGCGATCAACGTAGGCGCGGGACGGCCGGGAATCAGCGCGGTCGCGATGACGATATCGGCTTGTTTTGCACGTTCGGCCACCAGCGCGGATTGCCGCGCGAGCCAGCTTGGCGGCATAGGGCGCGCGTAACCGCCAACGCCAACCGCGGCTTCGCGTTCTTCATCGGTTTCGTAGGGAACGTCGAGGAACTTCGCGCCCAGCGATTCGATTTGCTCCTTTACGGCGGGACGCACATCGGAGGCTTCGATCACCGCGCCGAGCCGCTTGGCCGTAGCGATAGCCTGCAAGCCCGCCACGCCCGCGCCGAGCACGAGCACGCGCGCGGCTTTGACGGTGCCGGCGGCGGTCATCAACATTGGCATGAAGCGCTGATAGATATTGCTTGCGACCAGCACGGCCTTGTACCCGGCGATATTCGCCTGCGACGACAAAACGTCCAGGCTCTGTGCACGCGTAGTACGCGGCGCGGCTTCCAGCGCAAATGCGGTGATGCCAGAAGCGGCCAGGCGCGCGTTGTTATCGGCGTTGAACGGATCGAGCATGCCGGCAATCACCGCGCCGGATTTCAGCAGCAGCAATTCGGCTTCGTTGGGCGAATGAACCTTGAGGACGAGATCAGCGGCAAACGCGGTGTTGACATCGACCAGCTCGGCGCCGGCAGTGGCGTAGGCATCGTCGATATAACTCGCTGGCACACCCGCGCCGCGCTGCACCGTGACCCGGTGACCTTGCGACACGAGCTTCTTAACCGTCTCCGGCGTGGCGGCGACGCGCGCCTCGTTCGCCCGCGTTTCGGCAGGCACTCCGATATGCATCTTCAATCCTCCTCACGTTCTAGTTTTTAATATGGCCGTGCGTAGTCGCTCGCGCTGATTTGCAGCAACAAGCCTGCACGTGATTAAGCGGTTATTTAAGCTGTTATTTGCGACTGATCGTCACTGTAACCGAAACTTTTGTGAAAAATGACGCCATCGGACAACAACGTGCACGAACTCCGCGGGCGACGTAAAAACGCGCAAAACGGTAAAATACCGTCCCATGAAACCAGAACGATGGACACCGCGCGTGACGGTCGCGGCAATTGTGGAACGTGACGGGCGCTTTCTCGTGATCGAGGAACACACGTCGGACGGGCTCAAGATTAATCAGCCGGCCGGACATCTGGAAGCGGGAGAAACACTCGTCGACGCCGTGAAACGCGAGACGCTCGAGGAAACCGCGCATCGTTTTGAGCCGGAGGCGCTTGTCGGTACGTATCTGACGCATTTTGAACGGCCGGGAAGATCGGTCACGTATTTGCGGTTTACGTTCTGCGGCACGACATCGGGCGAGGCGCCGGGCATGGCGCTGGACGCGGGTATCGTGCGGGCCATGTGGCTGACCGCTGACGAGTTGCGCGCTTGCGCCGACCGGCACAGGTCGCCAGCCGTGCTGGAATGCCTCGAACACTACCTCGCCGGGCGCCGCGTGCCGCTCGACTTCATTCATACGCACTCGGTGGCGCCGGTGCAGGCTGGGACCTAGGCTGATTTCAGCCTCAGGCAAGTAACGTAGAGAGAGCGATGAGCAAGGCCGGAAAACAGAAAGTCGTGGTGGGCATGTCGGGCGGCGTGGATTCGTCGGTGACTGCGTGGCTGCTCAAGGAGCAGGGCTACGACGTGATCGGCCTGTTCATGAAGAACTGGGAAGATGACGACGACAGCGAATACTGTTCGACGCGGCAGGACTGGATCGACGTGGTGTCGGTGGCGGACCTGATCGGGATCGACGTGGAAGCGGTCAACTTCGCGGCCGAATACAAGGATCGCGTGTTTGCGGAGTTCCTGCGCGAATATTCGGCCGGCCGTACGCCGAATCCGGACGTGCTGTGCAACGCCGAGATCAAGTTCAAGGCCTTCCTCGACCATGCGATGTCGCTGGGCGGCGAGACCATCGCGACGGGGCACTATGCCCGCGTGCGTGAGCGTGACGGGCTGTTCGAACTCCTCAAAGCCACCGATTCGACCAAGGATCAGTCGTACTTTTTGCATCGGCTGAATCAGGCGCAGTTGTCGAAGACGCTGTTTCCTCTCGGCGAGATGCCCAAGACGAAGGTTCGTGAGATTGCAGCGCAGATCGGCTTGCCCAATGCGGCCAAGAAGGATTCCACGGGCATTTGTTTTATCGGAGAGCGGCCGTTTCGCGAGTTCCTGAACCGCTACCTGCCGACGCAACCCGGTCCAATGAAAACACCCGATGGGAAAGTGATCGGCGAGCATGTCGGGCTGGCGTTTTATACGTTCGGTCAGCGTAAGGGCATCGGGCTCGGCGGCAGCAAGGACGGCAGCGGAGACCCGTGGTTCGTCGCGGGCAAGGACATGGCGTCGAACACGCTGTACGTGGTGCAGGGGCATGACCATCCGTGGCTGCTGTCGCACTCGCTCGTGGCCGGCAATACCAGTTGGGTCGCGGGGGCAGCGCCGGTCGAAGCCACTGTTTGCGCGGCAAAGACGCGCTATCGGCAATCGGATGCGCCTTGCGTGGTCGGTGCGTCAGGACCGGCGGATGGGCAGTTTGAGCTCCGTTTCGATGACGCCCAATGGGCCGTCACGCCCGGGCAATCAGCCGTGCTTTATCAGGGCGACGTGTGCCTGGGCGGCGGGATCATTGAATCGGCAGCAACTGCCCAGCCTGTGCGACGTGACGCGGGCGCTGCATTGCTCACGGCCAGGTAGTTTGCTGGTTCAGATCATCGTGCAGGATGTGAGCGGGCTGCGGCCCGCTTTTTCCTGCGCAGAGCTTGCGGGAAACGCGGTCGAATCAGTAATTTATAAAAAATCGGTACATACCCGGTAACGTTTGGGCTCCTTGTGAGCAGCCCAGAACGAAAATATTGCGGTTGTTTGGCGGAAAGCGTCCCAAAAAATCGTACGCGGAGCTTGACTATCTATCTTCTAGTAGATAAATTATCGCTATGTTGCAGCGGATTAATCAGAACGTCACTCTGTACACAAGGCAGCACGAGCGGGCAGCACCTGCGCGACGAACCCTGTGGAAGTAGCGAACCAAAATCGAAATGAATACCGACAAGACTCCTGACAAAAATACCGTGCGCGAGCAATTGCTCGATCACGCCCAGGTTTTGCTGATGACCCGCGGCTACAACGGGTTTAGTTATCGGGACTTGTCGACGTTGGTCGGCGTGAAGACATCGAGCATTCACTATTATTTTCCGTCGAAGGAAGATCTGGTGCTCGAAGCGGTGAATACATACAGCGCAGATGTGATGTCGTCTATTTACGCCATCGATAGCTCTGCCACCGCCGAGAAAAAGTTGGACCGTTATGTGAAGCTGTTCGGCAAAATTGTGGGCGAAGGCGATCAGGTTTGTCTTTGCGGAATGCTTGCTGCCGATATTGAATCGCTCCCCGAAGGTGTTCGCCATGCGGTTCAAGCTTTTTTCAAAGCTAACGAAACCTGGCTGGCAAAGGTGTTGGTCGAGGGCGAAAAGCAAGAAACTCTACGCGTGAACGGAAAGCCGGATGTGGCGGCGCGAGCGTTATTCGCGGCGTACCAGGGAAGTCTGTTGGCCTGCCGGTTATTTCACACGAAGGTGCGTTTGGATGAAGTCACTCAAACTGTGAAACGGTGATTCACGATGTGAGTGAAAACGCATTACTTGGTGCGGTTATTCGAAGGAATTGAGTCCCGAGGGAAGGGGGATCGAATAATGAGACGGGTGAAGCCGCGAGGTGTTGAAACGAGTGCGCTCTGCTGGCCTTTCGACATCATTGTTAATAATGATTTGACGTGTTCCAGATTCAGCATTTATCAAGTTATCTATCTTCAGGTAGGTAGATTTTGGTTGCCGATTTTATGTGCCCTTAAGTTATTTGGAAGTTATTTTTACCGTCATCCAAAAGTATTGAAGAAGTCAGTCCAGAAGCAGCGGCTTGGCATGTCAATGGTAAATCGGGAGCGACTGTTTACTTTTAGCCGATCAGGCTGGCGTGCACTGCGTTTCTGAGCGACGGGGTTCAGTGGCCGAACGCCTGTCCAGTGCCCGCAGGCAAGTTGCGCGAGTCAGTAGTGTCGTCTCCGTTGGCGTTGACGTGGCTACTCACAGAAAAGCTAGCCAATGTTCGCCATGTTACTCGGTTATCTATCTAGTAGTAGATAAAAATGTATTCGTTATATATCCGTCACCTGCTCCTCGATCCTCAGTTTTTTGTTTTTCGTACTCCGTTTTCGGCATTCCGTGTTTCAGCCGTACCCATCGCAGCAACCCGGTTCTCGCACCGGGCCCTAAACCGCCGTACTTTTACTAACAGGAATAGAACCATGTACAAGCTCAAGTCCTTCGCCATCGCCTCCGCTGTTGCTGCATTGCTTGGAGTCAGCGCCGCCGCGCAAGCCGCTCCCGTGCTTGAGCCCACGACGCAGCAGTTTATCGATGCGCTCACGGCGCAAAAAGGTCCGCCGATCTACACCCTTTCTCCCGCCGATGCCCGCAACGTCCTTGCTGGTGCTCAATCGCAGCCGGTGTCGAAGGAAGCCGCGCAGATTGAAGACCGCGTGATCGAAGCAGGGCCGACAGGCAAGATCGCGATCCGGATCGTACGTCCCGCTCATGCCAAGGGCGTGCTGCCGGTGATCATGTATTTCCACGGCGGCGGTTGGGTGCTGGGCGACAAGAATACGCACGACCGCCTGATCCGTGAGATCGCGAACGGTGCGCAGGCCGCGGTGGTCTTCGTAGATTACGATCGCTCGCCGGAAACGAAATTCCCGGTGCCGACAGAGGAAGCCTACGCCGCCACTCGCTACGTGGCCGAGCATGCAAAGCAGTTCAATATCGATGCAACGCGGATGGCCGTGGCCGGAGACAGTGTCGGCGGCAATATGGCGGCGGCCGTGACGTTGATGGCGAAGGAGCAGGGCGGCCCGGCGCTGCGTTACCAGGTGTTGTTCTACCCGGTCACCGATGCGAATTTCGACGACGGCTCGTACAACGAATTCGCCGATGGCCCGTGGCTCACCAAAAACGCGATGAAATGGTTCTGGGACGCTTACACGCCCAACGCCGCCGATCGGGAAAAAATCACGGCGTCGCCGCTGCGTGCATCGCTTGATCAGTTGAAGGGCTTGCCGCCTGCGCTCGTCATCACCGACGAAAACGACGTGCTGCGCGACGAAGGCGAAGCGTACGCGCGCAAGCTTTCGCAGGCCGGCGTCCGAGTGACGGCGGTGCGTTACGCCGGGACGATCCACGACTTCGTAATGTTGAACGCATTGGCCAACACCCCAGCCACGCGTGCCGCGATCGAACAGGCGAATACCGTGCTGAAGAAGGCGCTGGCGAAATAAGAGAGCCGCCGCGCCACGAAAAAGCCCCACGCGAGTGGGGCTCTTTTGTGGCAATCATTCGCTAACGCCGTGACCGGCGTCCGATTAAGCGTCAGTCGGCAATGTATCGATGAAAGACTGGCGCAGCGACAACCGCTGAACGTGCTTGTCCAGATTGGGATAGTCCTCGCGCCAGTTGGCGTTGGGCATACGGAAATCGAGATATCCGAGCGCGCAACCGCAAGCGATATCGGCGAGCGTGAAGTGATTCGCCGAGCACCAGTTCTTGGCGGCGAGCCCCTTCGACATGGCCTTCAGGCCATCGTCAATCTTGCGCTGCTGACGCGCTACCCACGCCTCGTTGCGCTGGCCTTCCTCGCGCTGGGTAGTTTCCAGGCGAATCAGGACAGCGGCGTCGAGCATGCCGTCGGCGAGCGCTTCCCAGCATCGAACTTCCGTGCGCTCACGGCGTTCTTGCGGCAGCAGTTTGCCGACCGGCGTGAGCGTGTCGACGTATTCGCAGATCACGCGAGAATCGAAAACGGCTTCGCCATCGTCCAGAATCAGGCACGGCACCTTGCCGAGCGGATTAAAACTATGGATTTTCGAATCGGATGCCCAGACGTTTTCGAGCACCAGTTCGCAGTCGATTTTCTTTTCTGCCATCACAATCCGCGTCTTTCGAACGTACGGGCTGTTGAGCGAACCGATCAGTTTCATCATCTGTGTTGTCGTTTCTGCAAAGAGTAGTCACGGAGATGGATCTTAACCGCCCGGACGTGCGCCGACTGTAAATTTGGGATGGCGGCGTTGTGGTCGGGCGACAAAAAACCGGCGCACCTTTCGGTGCAACCGGGTTGCGTCTCGGGGCCCGACGTCATGCCCATGACGGATGCTTCAGTTTATGCACCGCGTCGCCCAGTGGCACGGCGCAAAAACACGGTCAGCCGTGCTCACTGGGCCGGAGCGGCGTTGGCGGACATCGCAGTCGGAGGACAAGGAAGCACTGACGGCACGCGAGCTACAACTTTTCCGGCCTTGCCCGTTGTAGCGGAAGACGCTCCTGGAACCGGCACCGAACTCACCGTGCGAATCCCGGCGGATATCTCCCTGGCGAGTTGATCGACCGCTCGCCGATGGCCAGCCACCAGCGCGTCATAGCCTGCATCGACAGTTTGTTCGGCCTGCGTCCGGCACGTCAGCACTGCTTGGTTGTTCACGCCGCGCACGCTCCAGACGGCATCGATGAACGCGCGCCGGCCCGGCGACGACTCGAAGCTCTGAACATTCACCTTCACGCGATACACCGGCACGCCATCGGGATGCGGCGTGCCATAAACATCAATCGCCCCCGTCTGCTGCGTCAAATCCGCCGACAGCGCGCGCCGGACTTCGTCGGCGGGAAGGGACGCCCAGCGCTCGTCCTCGAGCACGCGGACTTGCGCCGAGCCGTCCTGCACGACCATCTGGTTCTTCGCGACTTGCGGCGGCATGTCCACCGGCGACACTTCCAGATAGAACGAAGCGGGCGCGGCCGTTCTCGTCGCGGGCGCCGTGGGGGCATTGCCGCCGAGCGTATAAAAGCGGCTTGCCGGCGAACTGCTGCACGCGGCGAGCGCGGCGACCAGACCTATCGCCGACACCCCGCCGACGGTTTTGAATATTCTGGCCAAGCTCATGGCTTATCTCCTGGTTTCCCGCGCACGAGCGATTCCGGATGACGTTCCAGATAATCGGAGAGCGCGTTGAGCGATTGCAATGTCCGCGTGAGTTCCTGCAGCGCCTGATGAACATCTGACTGCAGCGGCGAGTCTTGCTGCAGCGTGCTTTGCGCCTCGTTGAAGGTTTTCCGCGCGGCGGTAAGCGTGTCGCGTGCTTCGGGCACAACTTGCGTGCCGAGCTGGTTAAAGAGGCCGTTCGCGTTCTTCAGCGCGCTGTTCAGGTTGTTGCCGATCTCATCGAACGGAATCTTGTCGAGTTTCTTCGCGATATCCGCTACCTGAAGTTGCAACTCGTCGAGCGTATTCGGCACGGTCGGCAACTCGAGCGGATCGGCGCTTGGGTCCACCGTCGCCTTGGCGGCTTTCGGGAAGACATCGAGCGCAACATAAAGCTGTCCGGTCAACAGGTTGCCGGTACGCAACTGTCCGCGCAAACCGTTCGACACCAGTTTCTGGAGCAGTTCCTGTCCGGCCACGGTGTTCTGGCGCGGCACCGCGTCCCGGAAGCGCTTGCCCAGCCGCTCCGGATAGATGTTCATGGTCACCGGCATCTGGAAGGTGCGCGTTTTCGCATCGTATTCGATCCCGATACCCGTCACGCTTCCAAGCAGGATGCCGCGGAAATCGATTGGCGCACCCACCGACAAGCCTCGCAGCGACTGGTTGAAATTCATGACCACGCGGATTGGCTGGCCGTCCGGATCGCGCATGGCGTCCTGCTCGTCCGAACCAAGGCGGAAGGTCATGTTGTCCGGCGCCTGCTGCCCGGGCTCCTGATTCGGCGGTGTCTGGAAGGCGATACCCCCCAGCACGACGGTCGCAAGCGACTGCGTGTTCAGCTTGAAGCCGCTCGCATCCAGCCGCAGGTCGACGCCGCTTGCGTGCCACCAGCGCGAATTTGTCCCGACGTACTGATCGTACGGCGCGTTCACGAACACTTGCATGGTGACGCCCGTGCCGTCCTTGTCGAGCGAAAAGCCGACGACTTGCCCGACCTGCACGCGCCGATAATAGATAGGCGAACCTATATCGATGGAACCCAGCGACTCACCGCGCAAGGTGAATTGCCGTCCTTTTTGATCGCCGGTGACCGCAGGCGGGGTTTCGAGCCCGACAAAATGGGTTTCGTCCTCTTTCGATTTCCCCGCATCCACGCCGATATACGCACCGGACAACAACGTGCCGAGTCCGGTCACGCCGCTGGCGGCCACGCGCGGGCGCACCACCCAGAAGCGCGAGTCCTTCACCGCGAAGTCCTCGGCGACCTTGGTCAACTGGACATCGACGAGCACGCGCGAGTGGTCTTTCGACAGCGTGATCTCCTTGACCGTGCCGACATCGACGTCCTTGTATTTGACCTTGGTCTTGCCTGTCTCCAGGCCTTCGGCGCTCACGAAGCTGATCGTGATCGTCGGTCCGCGTCCCGACACCGATTTCACCACGAGCACGATGCCGATCAGCGCGGCGATCAGCGGAATTACCCAGACGAGCGACGGGATCCAGCGGCTGCGCGGTTCGATGACCGGCTCAGGCAGATTGGGCGGCAAGCCACCACCGCCGCCCGCGTTTCGCGACGGCTCGCTCGGGCCTTTGACGGTGTTGTTCGAAGGACCTTGCGGGCTAGTCATGTTTCTTTCCTGAAGGTTCGATGTGATCCCACATCAGTCGCGGGTCGAATTGCATGGAGGCCAGCATGGTGAGCACCACCACGCAGCCGAACGCAAGTGCGCCCGGCCCTGGCGTGATGACGGCGAGTGAGCCGAAGCGCACGAGCGCGACGGTCAGTGTCACGACAAAGACATCGAGCATTGACCATCGGCCGATTTTTTCGACGATTCTGTACAACGTCGTGCGCTGGCGAGGACGCCACTTGGAGCCCGATTGGGTGGCCCAGGTGAGAAACGCCAACGTGCCGAGCTTGAGCATCGGCACGAGAATACTGGCGATAAAAATGATCGCGGAGAGCGGATAGTCGCCATCGTTCCAGAACATCGCCACGCCGCTCATGATGGTGTCGTCTTCGGAACCGACTATCGACGAGGTGTGCAGCACCGGATACAAATTCGCCGGAATGTACAGGATCGCGGCGGACAACAACAACGCCCAGGTGCGCGCGACCGAGTCCGGATTACGCCGATGCAGCGGCGAACCGCAACGCACGCAAAGCTGGCGTTCAACCGTGAACACGCGCTTTTGCACACGGTTGCACGCGTGACAGGCGATCAGCCCGGCTTCCTTGGCCGTCGTGAATACTGGCTCGGGAGATCCGGGGGCATCGGGGACGTCGGATGCGCCGGGCGTGTCGGGAATATTGGGCTTGTCGGTCATGGCTTGGTCGGTGGCGCGGCTGCCTCGGGAGGCCTCGGGAGGCATCCGCTGCGTGCCGATCGGCGGACTTTGCTGCGGCCCACGCGTTGGCACGAACGGATGCAACAAATCAGATGCCGGGCCGGAATGCGAAGTGGTCGCATAAGCCGATACCGAGCCGGACCGGAGGCCGCCGAAAGGCGTGTATCGCAACGGTCCGTGACCGCTGACACGCTCGGCGATGTCCCACAGCGCGCGCGGATCGAAGGTGAGGATGACCGCGAACAGCAAGGTCAGCGCACCGAACGCAAAAAGCGCCGCCTCAGGAATGACGCGGGCGATGCTCACCATTTTCACCAGCGTGACGAGTATGCCCAGCATGAACACTTCGATCATTCCCCACGGCCGCACGAATTGAATCGCTCGCAGCACCTGACTGAAGCCGGCCGGAATGAAACCCGCGCGCAACGGCACGAGCAAATACAGCATGGCAACCAATTCGGTCAGCGGGAAAAGGATGGTCGCGCAGAAAACCATGGTTGCGATCACTTCCATGTTCTCGCCCCACAGCGCGACGATTGCACCAATCAGGGTCGTTTGCGACGTGATGCCGTTCGTTTCCAGTTCCACGATAGGAAAGGCCTGCGCGATCAAGAATGTGATCAGCGCGGCGAGCGTGATGGAGCAAAGCTTGTCCAGATTCGACGACACGCTCTGATAGAGCGTGGCGCCGCAGCGCGTGCATTTCGCGGAACTGCGGGACGGCAGGGCGCGCTTATGAAACAGCGTGTCGCACTCGTGGCATGCGATTAGATCGTCTTCTTCCATAGGTGGAATACTGGGCTCGTGCTGGCGTGTTGTTTTAGTTTCTTGAACGTCGTTGTTCTGGGGCGGCTGCATAAAACAGCAAGGGCCGGACCAGCGGGCATGGTAACAAACGGCGGGCCGCCACGCGGAAGAAGCGCGGAGACTTGACTCGCCGTCGCGTCACGGCTTTAAGGCCCGGCGTTGCAGCGACCCCTGCCGATGAGCATAACTGGATTTGATCCATCGCCCAGATGGAATGGCCGGCGTGGATGGCGCGTTAACCTTGGACAAAGCTCTCTTGAACAAAACCTGGAAAACCAGCCCGCTTCACAAGCCACTGATATCAGATTTGTAACGCGGGCGTGGACCGATCGGCAACTATTTCTTTATCGGAAAGCCGGCTTTTACTTGTTCGGGTAGGATGGCGGCCTTGAGACCTTGTCGTCGGGGTTATTGCGGATAACGCGCGATACACCGCTTGGGTCAAGTCATCAATTGCGCACTTTTTCTGGTGGATCACGTATGGGACGCAGCCCGAATTTCGCCAGCTCCGATAGCTACAGCCGGACCGCGATCGGCCTTCACTGGCTGATCGCGCTGCTGATCGTATGCGGCTTTTATCTTGGCTGGATCATGACCGATATTCCCGGTTTCACGCCAACCAAGCTCAAGTATTTCTCCTGGCACAAATGGATCGGCGTGACGGTCTTCGCGCTGGCCGTCGTGCGTGTGCTCTGGCGCACCACGCATAAGGCTCCGGCCATGCCGCGACGCATTCCCACGTGGCAAAAAGGCGTCGCTCACCTCACGCACTTTCTGCTCTATGCGCTGATGCTGGTGATTCCGATGTCCGGCTATCTGTATAGCTCGGCCGCAGGTATTCAGGTCGTGTATCTCGGGCTGGTGCCGTTGCCGACGATCATCGGACCGGACAACGCGCTGAAAATCACGCTGAAGATGGTCCACATTTACCTGAATTACACCCTGCTCGTGCTCGTCGTCATGCACGTGCTGGCTGCTTTGAAGCATCAATTCGTCGATCGTGACGGCTTGCTCGCACGCATGATTCCGTTTCTTCGATAAACATCGTCCGGTTCGCATTCATCGAAAATGAGCTGTAATTGATTCCTTGTTGTTGATAGCCAGTTTCCTCCGCACGGGTTGCGCCGGATTGCGTTTGACTTTTCAATAGCGGTTCAACCGGTTTTCCCGGTGGCCTCAGGACAGACATGAAACACGCGAAATTTTCCCGTTGGTTGCTTGCAGGCGTATCCGCCGCATCGCTGGTCGCGGCGGTGTCCGCTTTTGCCCAAGCCCAGGTCGATACGACCAAAAGCACGGTGACGGCGACATCGAAGCAAATGAACGTGCCGGTCGAAGGCAAGTTCAAGAAGTTCACCGCGCAACTCGACTTCGATCCGGCCAAGCCAGCGGCCGGCAGTGCGAATCTCAGCATCGACACGAGCAGCTACGATCTCGGCGACGAGAGCTACAACAAGCAGGCCACTGACAAGGACTGGTTCGACACAGCCCATTTCCCGACGGCGACTTTCGTTTCGACGGGCATCGCGCCGGCAGGCGGCACGAAGTTCAACGTCAGCGGCAAGCTCACGATCAAGGGCAAGTCGCAAAACGTCACCGTACCGGTCACCGTGACGAGCCAGGGCGCGACGCAAACCTTCGACGGATCATTGCCCATCAAACGCACGCAGTTCGATGTCGGCTCGGGCGAATGGAAAGACACCTCGGTCGTCGCCGACGAAGTCGTCATCAAGTTCCACCTCGTCGCAACGAAGAAATAAGCGCTCACCGAACCTTGATCCTAGGTCTTCACAAATTCATTCTGGAAAACTCATGAAAAAGAACCTTCTGATTGCAGCCGCCGGCGCGCTTTTCGCGGCCGTTTCGTTCAACGCGATGGCTGAAGAAGTCACGTATCAACTCGACCCGAACCACACGTACCCGAGCTTTGAAACCGATCACTTTGGCGGCATCTCGATCTGGCGCGGCAAGTTCACGAAGAGCAGCGGCACCGTGACGCTCGATCGCGCAAAACAGAAGGGCACGCTGGACGCGACTATCGACATGACGTCGATTGATATCGGCAATGACAAGCTGAACGGTGAACTGAAGAGCGCGCAATTCTTCGATGCCGACAAGTTCCCGACAGCGACCTACAAGGGCACGTCGATGAAGTACAAGGGCGATGTGCCGGTTGAAGTGATCGGCGAACTGACGCTGCACGGCGTGACGAAGCCGCTGAACCTGAAGATCGAATCGTTCAAGTGCTTCACGAACCCGATGCTGAAGAAAGAAGTGTGCGGCACGGAATCGACGGCCACGTTTGATCGCGGCGACTTCGGCGTGGATTATGGCAAGACATACGGCTTCAAGATGAAGACGACGCTGCATATTCAAGCCGAAGG